>JACDBE010000376.1 GCA_013695075.1 Acidimicrobiia bacterium | reverse complement strand
CTCCACGGCCGGGCCGGCCAGGCGGCCGACGCCGGGCATCGCCCTGGTGAATGCTGTGGCCACCTGTTCCATGGGCGCTCCCGCCTCGGCCAGCCTGACCGCAGCCGACAGGTCGAGCTGGGATGCACGGCTGGCCGCCGGCTCGATGGCGGTGCGCAGGGACGCTCCGCGCCGCAGCTCGGCTCCCATGGCGGCCAGTACAACCGCCTCGTCGGCGGCGGCGTCAGGCAGCCGGCGGCGCTGCACCAGGTGCAGGGCCAGCAGCGTCACCAACCCCACCTCGGGCCACCACGCTCCGACCGCCAGAGCCGCCACCACCACCCACGGCACCCCGGCCAGCAGGCAGATGGCGATGGCGGCGGCGTGCAGTCCAGGTTCGGTCACGATGTCCACCGCACCAGCAAGGCCCCGTCGGCCACCTCGGAGATCGACACGATGCGGCGGTGGCCCTGGGACCGCTCCAGCTGGACGATGATGTCGAGGGCTCCCCACAGCTGGCGCCGGATGGTCTCGGCGGCCAGCCCGCCCCGTCCCGACATTGCCAGGGTCTCCAGCCGCCACATAGCCTCGTCGGGTCCGTTGGCGTGGACCGTCGACATGGACCCGGCGTGACCGGTGTTGATCGCCTGGATCATGTCGAGCGCCTCGGCGCCGCGCACCTCGCCGATGATGATACGGTCGGGGCGGAGGCGGAGGGCGTGGCGGACCAGGGTGCGCAGGGTGATCTCGCCGGCGCCCTCGGCGTTGGGTGGTCTCGCCTCGAGACGGACCATATGGCCGGCGGCCTGGATCTCGGCAGAATCCTCGATGACCACCACCCGCTCGCCGTTGGGGACCTCACCGGCGAGGATGTTGAGCAGGGTGGTCTTGCCGGACCCGGTTCCCCCCGACACCAGCAGGTTGCGCCGCTCCTGGACTGCGGTGCGCAACAAGCGAGCCGCCTCCTCGTCGGTGCTGCCGGCGGCCACCAGAGCGTCGAGGTCGGGTACCGCCGCGGTGAACCGCCGGATGGCCACCACCGGCCCATCCACCGAGGCCGGGGGAATGATGGCGTGCAGCCGGGAGCCGTCGGGGAGGCGGGCGTCGACCGCCGGGCTGGCGCGGTCGAGGCGCAGCCCCAGCGGGGCGATGACCCGCTCGACGGCGGCGATGACCTGTCCGGCACCGACAAAGCGGATGGGGCAGGCATCCAGCGATCCGCGCCGCTCGATCCACACCGAGCCGTCGGCGTTGACCAGGATGTCGCTGATCGAAGTATCGGCCAGCAGGGGCTCGAGCGGACCAAGGCCGACCAGGGCGTCCGCCACGGCTACGGCCACACCCGGTGCCGCCAGCGGTGCTTCGTCGGCGAGCAGAGTGCCGACGGCCCGCTCCACCGCCACCCGCTCCAAGGGGACATCACCGTGCAGCACCCGCTCCACCAGGCGGTCGATCACGGCCACGGCAGGTCCCATACCCGTCTCCACTGGCGCAGCCACCGCGACGGGCCGGGGCGGCGACCCTCCAGCAGGCAGCGCACCGTGCCCGGCCGCACCCGGGGCAGCACCAAGGCCGGCGGCGGCAGGTGGATGACCCATGGGCCCCGCTGGTACACCGCTGGCTGGGTGGGTTCGACGAGGCGACCCGGCACCAGCGGATGGACCGGCACCACCCGGTGCCCGGCGGGACGGTCTCGGGCGGGATGGCGCAACACCACCCGGGGCCACCCGGCGGCAAGGGCATCGATCACCTCGGCGGCATCGTCGGCGGTGATGCCGCCGTTGGCGAGCACGGCAACCCCGCGCTTTACGGGGCGCAGGTCGATGCGGGTTGGCCCATCGGCCACCAGTGCTGCCAGCGTCCCCGCCCCCGGGTAGGCGTCGCTGTCGGGATCGACATCGATGACCAGCGCCGTACCCGCCGCCGCCGCCAACGCCAGCGGGGCCACGGTGCCGAGCACAACGTCGTCAGGGCACCAGGTGCCGAGCACGGTCACAAGTCACTCCCTCGGTAGTCGGGCCGGGGAAGCACGCTCAACGTACGGAGTGGGTGTGACAAATTCAAGGGTTCCGGAATCGCGGACAGGTGGGATCAGCCATCGGGAGCCATCCCAACGAGGCGCCGTACACTGTTTTCGCCATGCAGCAAGCCGCTTTCTTCGACCTGGACAAAACGGTCATCGCCAAGTCGTCGACGCTGGCCTTCGGTAAACCCTTCTACAAGGCTGGGTTCCTGGGCCGGCGCACCCTGGCCAAGCTGGGACTGGCGCAGATCTTCTACATGTTGTTCGGTGCCGACGAGGATCAGCTGGAGCGGGTGCGCGACCAGATGCTGCAGCTGATCGCAGGCTGGCACCGCGCCGAGATCGAACAGCTGGTCGAGGAGACCCTCCACGAGGTGGCCGACCCGCTGGTGTACGCCGAGGCGCTGACGTTGATCGACGAGCACAAGCGGGAGGGGCGGAGGGTGTTCCTGGTGTCGGCCAGCCCCGAGCAGATCGTGCGCCCCATCGGCCGCCACATCGGCGTCACCGAGATCATCGCCACCAGGATCAAGACCGACACCGCCGGGTTCTTTCTCCCCGAACTGGAGTTCTACGCCATGGGCACCGGCAAGTCGGACGCCATCCGGGACCTGGCCCGCAACCAGGACTTGGATCTCGAAGGGTCGTACGCCTACTCCGACAGCACCACCGATCTGCCGATGATGGAGGCGGTGGGTCACCCGGTGGCGGTCAACCCGGAGCGGGAGCTGCGCCGCATCGCCGAGGATCGGCAGTGGCCGATGCTCGAGTTCCAGCGACCGGTGAGCCTGCAGACCCCGTTGCGAGAGAACGTACCGCTGTTGTCGGGCGCCACCATCGGCGCCGCCGTCATCGGCGGGGCCATTGCCCTCTTCGTGTTACGCCGGCGGGCCCACGCCTGACCTCCAGCACCCGCCACCGGCGACCTGAAGCCCGCCGGTCGCCACCCGACGCCGGTTCAGGTGCGCTCCTCGTCGATCGGTGGTGGGACGGTGCCGATGCCGGTATCGGCGACGGCTCCGGTGACGATCTCGCCGGTGGTGGCCTCGGCCGCCGGCGTAGTGCGCTTGGCGGCGATGCCCTCGGCCCGGGCCGCCTCCACCTTGGCGGTGGTCAGACGGGGGACGGCGTAGAACATCAGCGCCAGGTAGGCGGCGGCCGCCACCAGCCAGGGAAGCCGCAGGGCGAACTGGCGGTCGCCCACCAGCTCCCCCAGCCACACCAACGCCCCGCCGACGGCGAAGCCGACCGGCATCATCCCCCAGCCGAAGAACCGGTACACCGAGTTGACCCGGCCCAGCAGCCGGTCGGGGATAATCGTTTGGCGCAGTGACACCGTGATCACGTTCCACAACACGGCGCCGAAGGTCTCGGCGGTGAACATCACCCAGGCCACCACCCATGACGAAGTGAGGCCGATGATCAGCGAGGTGATCACCCCGCTCACCAGGGTCACGTACAGCGAGGTGCCGCTGCCCAGCCGCCGGCTGATGCGGGGGGCCAGCCAGCTCCCCAGGACACCGCCAATTGCGCCGCCGGTGCCGATCAGGGCGAACACGAACGCGTCGACGGCCAGCACCTCCTGGGCGAAGAGCACGAAGGTGGCGAAGACGACGGAGCCGAGACCGTTGAGGCAGCCGAGGATGATCGCCATCGGCCGCAACAGGGGGTGTTGCCACAGCCAACGGAAGCCTTCGCCGATCTCGGTCTTCCAGCCGACCCGGGTGCCGAGGTCCTCGCGGGCGGTGCGGAAATCGCCGGTCATCATGAACATCAGCCCGGCGGCGACGGCGAAGGTGCCGGCGTCGACGAAGAACGGCAGGGCGAACATGGCGCCGATCAGCAGGCTGCCCAACGGGGGGCCGGCGAAGGCGTTGGCGACCATCTCGGCACCCCACATGCGCCCGTTGGCGGTCTCCAGCGC
>JACDBE010000364.1 GCA_013695075.1 Acidimicrobiia bacterium | reverse complement strand
GCCCGTCATCGTCGCCTCGTGTTCCCCCCGGTGACACGCGTTGCCCCACGGCTTGGTCGCTGGTCGTGGGTCACGTCACCGCGCAGTGGAGTCCCCAGTCGTAGCGCTGGAACCCGATGTCCGGGGTCGTCGTCTCGATCCAAGCGGCATCGCCGGGATCGACCCACCGGGCCAAGGCCCGCAGGATCGAGCGAGGAGCTGCCGGAAGCAGCGTCGGCATACGTCGCGGTCGGACGAAGTCGGCGCCGTACCAGCGGAAGATCCGGGAGAGCGACACCCGCCGGTCGGAGCGGTTGATCCCGAGCCCGCCTGTGGCCAGGAATCTCCGCATCTGGTCCTCGAGCTGGGACCCGATCTGTTCGCCGGTGTAGGGCTCGGCGCGCAGGGTGGGACAAGAGACCGAGCCGCAGACCAGGCCGGCATGGATGCGAGGATCACCGAAGCGGCGGATCTTGCCGTGCTCGATCCCGTCGAGCGACAGGGTCTCACCGGCGATGACGGTGATGGGTCTCTGGAAGGCCCCGGGCACGCGAAGCACCGTCCCCGCCTCCAAGGCCCTCGCTTCGGCAGCCACGGTGAGGGCGCCGGCGTTGTACAGGTTGACCCAGAACGCCAGCGCCTCGTCACGGCTGAGCTGTTCCGGGTCGACCTGGGACAGGTGCTCCAGGTAGTCGTTGAGCGGATCTCCGGTGGCGGCCAGATGTTCGATCCCCCCGGCGGCGACCGTTGCCAGGATCGGCTCGAGACGGTGGTGATCCACCGTCGACACGCCGGACGGGCGTGGCCGACGGACCGTGACCATCGCCCTGAGCACCGACCTCCCGAACGTCCATAGAAGATCCCAATCGGTGACCTCGGCGCGCACCTGCCCTCCCGTGGTTGGTGTTACCGTCATCGGCAACGTCCCGTGCCCCGCCGTCCCGTCATGAGTGTCGCACCACCGACTATCGCGAACGGTCCCCGACCGCCGGGAGTTGCTCGCCTCATGCCCGATTTCCTCGAGACCATGATCACCGCCAGCGGGCCACGCGCGCCGTGTGGCGGGGCGCGGTGATCGCCGAGTCGCACCGCAGGCGCGCCTCAGCGGTTACGTGTACTTCCGCCCGAGGCGGTGCCCTGGGAGCTCCTGGTCGAGACGGACCACACCACGGTGTGCCCCTGGAAGGGCGTGGCCCGCTACCACGACGTTGTGGTCGACGGAAAACACGGTTCCGGTTGCGGCGTGGACCTATCCTTCTCCGCGGCCGGGAGCGGAGGACATCGAAGAATGGGTGGCGTTCTGGGTGAAGTCAACGTGGAGGGCGTGCCACGGGCGCAGGTCAGGCGAAGCCACCCAGCCACGTCGTGACGGCGTAGAGGACGGCGTAGGTGGCGACGGCGATGCCGAGGACACCGGCCAGACGCCACCAGAGACTCCGGCCGTCGAAAACGACGTTGCATCGTCGTTGTCGCCGCAGCCAGACCCAGACCAGGGTCGCCATGACCGCCAACCCAAGGAGCCGGAACCACCATGCGTAGCCCTCGTAGAGGTCGGTCGCCCACGCGAAGGCGGTGGCGGCGCCAACGACGCCCATGATCGCCAACGACGCTGGGCCGACACAGCACAGGATGCCGACCACGCCGCCGGCGACACCGATGCGCACCACCGGCAGCCCGCCCGGGGGGACGTTCTCACGTGACCGGGAGGACAACCCGACGCGGTGCGGGACAGGGCGGCGGGTCACGAGTCGAGCAGCGTGCCGCCGATCAACTCGGCGAGGTCGTCGGCGAAGATAACCCCGGCGTGCACCTCGACCACCTCGCCGTCGGCGTCGATGAGCACAGTGGTCGGCATGGCGATGCCACCGAACCGACGGAAGATGGCCCCCTCGGGGTCCGCCGCCAAGGGATACGTCACCCCGGTCTGGTCCGCGAGGCGCTGCGCAGCCGCGAGGTCGTCCTGGAGGTTGAGGCCGAGAAACGCCACCTCACCCTTGAGCTGCTGGTGGACCTCCTCGAAGTCGGGCATCTCGGCGAGACAGGGCGGGCACCACGACGCCCAGAAGTTGAGCACCA
>JACDBE010000360.1 GCA_013695075.1 Acidimicrobiia bacterium | reverse complement strand
CCGCCTCCCCACCGAATCCATGGTCACCCGCTGGATCGAGCACGCCAAGACGCTGGACCCCCTGGTCACCCACTGACCAGCGTCGGGGCGCGCCAAGCCCTCCCAGAGGGAGGGGAAACAGAGGCGGGACGGGAAACAGAGAACGGGGGGAAACCGATCGCTGGGGACGCGGAAACGCCCCCCGGCGTGATGGACCGGGGGGCGTTTTCCTGATGCGGTACCGGGCGGGAAAGGGAGGTACCCACCCCGGCTCACGCGGCTCGATTCACTTGGTCGACGCCGCCCGTGGGGTGGTCGTCGCCTTCGTGGTCGAGGTCTTGGCTGCCGGCTTGCGGGCCGTGGTCTTGCGGGCCGTGGACTTGGCGGCCGTGGTCTTGCGGGCCGTTGTCAGCGTGCGCTTGGCAGCTGTTGTCTTGCGAGCCGTGGCCGTTGCCGCCGCGGCGGGCTTCACGGTCTCCTCGACCTCCACGGTCACCTTGCGGGCGGCCGGCTTGGTCTCGCCGGGGGTGAAGCTCTCCCGCCAGCTCTGCATCGCCGCCTCCAGCTGGTCACGCAGCTTCTCCACTCGGTCGGTGACCTTGTCGAGGTCGACGCGGTGCTGGATCTCCTCGACCACGTTGTTGCCGCGCAGCTGCTTGGCGACCTTCTCACCCTCACGGGCGTAATCGTCGAAGCGGGCGCTGGCGGTGTCAGCCAGCTTGTCCGAGAAGGTGGCGATCTTGTCGCCCAGCTCCCGGACCTGGCGGGCGACCACCACCGGCGCACCGAGGGTGGCGTAGACCGCCTTGGTGGCCATGTCCATCTGTTCCTTCATCATGTTTCCTCCTGGGTGGCGCCGACGAAGCTCGTGTAGATCTGGATCAGCGCTTGTTTCTGGGCTTGGTTGAGGTCATCGTCCCCGGTGATCGCCTGGATCACCGTGGGTCGTTCGGTCCCTTCGAGCAGGCCCGCCCGCTCGTAGAGGGTCTCCGCCGAGATCGACAGCGCCCGGGCCAGCGACTTCAGGATCTCGGCCGACGGGTGGCGTAGGCCCCGCTCGATCTGGCTGAGGTACGGGTTCGAGATCCCGGCCGTCTCGGCCAGCTTGCGCAGCGACATGGCGCTGCGCTCTCGTTGGTCCCTGATGAAGGCACCTAGGTCGGTGAGCGGCTGTCTCATCGCTCGCAAAGTAGCACACTCTGCGTGCATTTGCAAGCAGATTGTGAAGGATTTCTCAAGTGGGTTGCGGCGACAGGTCTTACTACTAGCGGCGTCGCCGGGAGATCATCGAGTCGAGGGCATCCTGGATGAGGCGTCGCATCGCTTCGGTGCGCTCCAGAACCCACAGCGGGTCGGCAGCGGCCTCGTCGCCCTGGGGTGGGATCGGCGGCAGGAACCGGATGTGCCAGCGGATGGGCAGCGGGATCGGGTTGAGGACCACCGCCATCTGCTCCACCCGCTGCTGGGGGAACAGCAACCGCACCAGCCGAGCCAGCATCTCCGATCGGCCAACGGCGGGATGCACCTCCTCGGCACCGACGATCGCCACCGGGACGATGGGGGCGTTGTGGGTCTCGGCCAGCTCGACGAAGCCGCCCCGGCCCAGCCGCTGCACCCGGTACGCCTGCTCGCCGTGCTTCATGAACCCGCGCTCGCCCTCGGGGAAGACACCGACGAGGCGGCCGCCGGAGAGGAGGTGGGCAACGTCGCCGCGGGCGGCGTAGGCGGCACCCGCCTTGCGGTACAGGTGCGACACCCACGGCACCATGTTGAAGATCTCGGTGCCGATGACCCGCAGCCGGCGCGGGGTGTCCGGTTCATTGGCTACGGCGGCGGTGAGCATGGCGGCGTCGTAGGGGAGGAACCCGCCTCCGTGGTTGGCCACCACCATCGCCGCCCCATCCGCCGGGATGTGCTCGGCGTCCTCCACCTCCACCTTGAAGTAGTCGAAGTAGAGGTGGTTGACCAGGTGCCACGCCATCTCGGTAACCACCGGGTCGAGCCCGATCGGGTCGACCTCGTAGGTGGCAGCCGCCAGGTGACGCAGCAGGACCGGCCAGGTGTCGAAACCGAGACGACCGGTGACCGCCACGGCACGGTCGAACACGTCGATGCCGCCGTGGAGGGCGCAGCGGGCGCCATCGACAATGGTGGGGAGCCCGCACGGCGAGTCGTCGGGTCCGCGCCAGTCGCAGCGGCGGGTGGTGTCGACCAGCGACGCCAGGCGGTCGGCCAGCCGACGTCGCCGGTCGTCGGACCCGCCGTCGTCGGTCGGGTTGACCCGCACCGTGATATCGCCCTCATCGATCCCGGTGAGCACCGCGTCGGGCCCGGGAGCGCCCCCGGCGGTGCCGCTGGCTGCCTGGCCGGCATCGGACCCCGTCCGGTGGTCGCCGCCACCCGGCCCTCCGTCGCCATCGCCATCCCCGGTCCCGGTGACGACATCGACCGGGGTCCGCTCCGTCAACGCGTCGACCAGCTGCGGCTTGGTCATCTTCCAGCGACCGACGATGCCACCCTCGGTGGCCCGGGCCATCAGCTGGGCCTTGGTCAGCGTCTCGAGATAGGCCCGTTCGTTCACGGTTGGTCGGCCCCCGGGCGCATGGCGAGGGCGGCGTGACGGACCGAGAACGCGGGGGTGAACCCCAGCCTCCGCCGCATGGCCCCGGTGTCCAGCACCATGCCGTGCTCCAGGACGAGGGCCAGGTGTCCGGGTAGCCGGAGCCCGCCCCGGCCAAGGGCATTGCGGGCCACTGCCAGCGCCGGTCGGGGGAGCGGCTGGGCCACCCGCCGGCCGAGGCGGAGCAGGCGACTGAGGTACATCGGTCCGTCGCTGGCGACGTTGCAGGTCCCGGCGGCCGTACCGTCGACGGCGGCGAGCACCGCGGAGACTGCGTCGTCCTGGTGCAGGAGATGGAGACGGGGATCGAACCCGAGCAGGGTGGGGACCACCGGCATTTGCAGGTAGCGGCTCAGCGGATCGTCGACGGTGGGACCGAACACCGGGGCCAACCTGAGCACGGCGACGGTGATGTCGCCGCGGCGGGCGGCCAGGGCGGCGGCGGCCGCCTCGGTGTCGACGACGCTGCGGGCGAACCCGTTCGTTGGGGAAGGGTCCGCGTCGCCCTCGGTGAGCACCGAGGGGCTGCGGGGGCCGAGCGGGTACACGGCGGTATCGGATCGCACCACCACCCGGCGCACCGTGGCGGCCCGGCCGGCAGCCCCGAACAGCGCCTGGTTACCGACCACCGCCTGGTCGGCGGCTTCTCCGCCATTCGCCACCGTCCCAACAGCTGCGGTGAGGAGGTGGACGACGGTGTCCGGTTGCAGCGCCAGCACATGGTCGGCCAGGGCGGCGCGGTCGGATCCGAGGAGGATGAACGGTGCGCCCAGCTGGTGGCGCGGCGCAACCTCGTCGACGGCGAAGACCTCGCCGCCGCTACGCCGGGCTAGGGCGGCGACCACCTGCCCGCCGAGCCAGGTGGACGCCCCGGTGACCAGGATGCGACCCATGGCGGCAGCCTAGGTGCCGCCAACTTTGAGCACTTTCCATCGCTATGCGATGGAAATCGCTCAAGGTTTGCAACGATCTACCCTGCGAGACGATGCCCGCGGAGATTGCACCCCCCGAGCTGGCTCGGCTGATCGACTTCGCCGAGCGCTCCCGGGAGCACGACTGGAGCCTCCGCTCGGCGCTCACCCGCTATGCACAGGGGCAACCCCAGCGCGCCAGCGATGTTCTGGCGCTGGTGCGTCGCATCGAGTCCGTCATCCCTTCGCACCTGGCGTCGCTTCGTCGAGACGGGCCGACGCTGTGGGACGAGCTCCAGTCGAGCGACGCACCACCACATACCGGCGACTCGGTCCTCCCCGAGCTCCTGCGCGGCATGATCGAGTTCGACCGCCTCGGTGACATCCTGGCTGAGTGGGCCGCCGATCCCACCGGCCCCACCGGGGAGCGTCCCGACTCGGCCGTCGATGCCGTCACGCTCGATGTCGATCAACGACTCGAACAGCTCGGAGTCCCCCACGAGGAACGGCAACGCCCGCCCCGACAACGAAGCTGATCCGCAAACCGGCGGCGTAGCCGCTGAACTCAAAGTTTGTGACTGCCGGCGCCTGGTCATGGTGCCGTCCACAGCTCGGTGTCGGGGTGGAACTGGCTCCAGGCGAACCAGAACGCCTCGTGGGCGGGCAGCTCGGCACCCGAGGCGTCGGCGGCGCGCAGCCCGCCGCCGTCGTCGGCGAGGGTGACCCCTCCATGGGTTACCTGCTCACCGCCGGCGAGCACGGTGCGGGCGTCGTCTGCGGCGAAGGCCACCGCGGTGCCGTCACCGGTGACCACCCCCACCACCCTGGCTTGCACCGGCAACCGGGGGTCGGCCTCACCGATGGGGAAGATGGGGCCGGCGTCGTCTCGGCCCCGCAGCGGGTCGAGCGGGTAGGTCCGGCCGATGCCGCCGTCCTCGGCGATGATGCCGGTGTCGGGGTGCGCCGCCTTCCACTCGCCCCAGGTGGTGGCGGTGACCGTGGTCTGCTCGAGGGTCACGCCTTGGTCGTACAGGGGGCCTGACACCGCAGCCCCGGTGAACGTGTCGAACACCGACATGGTGTTCAGGTCGAACATCACCTTGTTGGAGCGGTTGAGCAAACCCGAGGTGCGCAGCACGATGCCGCCGGCGGCGGCTCCGTCGGTGAAGAACGCCTGGGCCGATCCGCACAGAGTGCAGTAGGGGATCCCCAGGCGGTGCCCGTCGACGGTCATATTGACCATCTCGTGGACCTCCATGATGTTCTTGGGCAGGGCCACCACCTCCCCGCCGAGGGCGATGCCGAAGACGATGGCGTCGTCGGGGTACCAGGCGCCACCGGAGGCGTCGGTGAGCTCCGGATCGTCGAGGGCGGGGATGCAGCCCCGCATGCAGGGCAGGTCGTTGCCCAGCGACCGGTCGTCGATGAGGACGCCGCCCCAGCTCACCCAGCGCCAATCCATGGCGGAGTCGGTGTCGGCGAAGAAGGGCTCCCACCGCGGCTCGACGATGGTGAACAGCTGCTGCTTCATCGCCCGATAGTCGGGCGGTGCCGGCAGATCCCACACCATGAGGTGGTTGGTGATGTTCACCCACGGGCTGCCGGCGTGGCTGGGGTGACCGGTCGGGTCCACCCCGGTGAGGGCCTCGAAGGCAGCGACCAGCGGGTCCAGGTCCGCAGGGTCGGAGGTGAACCGCAGCAGGTCGGACACCAACCAGGCATGGCGGGCATCGCCAGCTTCGACCAGCTCGTCGAGACCGTCGGTGGTGGACCCGGTCGCCTCAACGGAGGCGACGATGGCGGTGAAGGCGGCGGTAGCTTGCGGAGTGGGCGTGTCGGGGGCTTCCGGTGGGTCGGGGTAGGCGGAGGCGGCGGTGGTGCTGGTTACCGGACCGGTGGAGCCGTCCCCGCCCGCCTCGCCGGCCGCACACCCGGCGGCGAGCAGACACAACGTGACCGCCAGCACCCACTGCCTCACCTCGTCACTGTACGGGCAGCCGGCCGCCGGCCACGGTGAACGTTTCCGAAACTCGCCGTCCCGCCGCAACGGCCGCGACCTCGAGCGCGGATCAGGGCGTCTTGGCCGCCGACAGCAGCTCCAGAATCGTCGTACCCACTCCGGCAGGATCGTGGAGCATGTGCAGGTGGCCACCGGGCATCCGGCGCACCGGCCAGCCGTGCTCTCGTGCAAAGGCAACCTCGTCGGCGTACGTCTCCCCGAAGGCGAGGTAGCCGTGGGCCCGGCCTGCCAACCCGCAGGCACCGAGAGACGCGACTCGAAGTAGGACAGGGGAAAGCGCCGCTGCCAACTCAGAGCGAGGTCGCCAGGCTCTCAGGTCACCGCCGGGACCGGGTCCGGGGCGGGATGTCGCCGTCGTGCCGATGCGGCCAAGAGGATGGCCGTCACCACCAGCACAGCTCCCAGGGACTGCACCGCGGCGAGCGACTCCCCGAACCACATCCAACCGAGGGAGATGGCGCCCACCGGTTCCAGCATGGCCACGGTGGTGACGGTGGTCGCCCTGAGGTGCTGTAGGGCGTGCAGCTCGAGGGTGAACGGCACCAGCGTGCCCAGGATCACCACCCACCCCAGGAGTACCCACAGCGGTGCCGACCAGGCGTCCAACGCCCCGAGCAGGTTGACCGTCGATCGGGCGGCGGCGCTGCCGAGCTCGGTGACCGGGCTGAACAGGTTGAGGGCCACCGCGGCGATAGCGAACGACCAGAAGATCACCGCCAGGGGATCCTGGCGGCTCACCCCGTGCTCGCCGAGCAGGAAGTAGGCGGCGAAGGCGGCCGCCGCCCCGAAGCCGGCGGCGACCCCCACCGGATCGAGGACCAGGCCTTGCCACACCTGAGCGGTCATCGCCAAACCAACGATCGACAGCCCGAGGGCGAACCACAACCGGCCCCGCACCTGCTCTCTCTGCACGAACCTGGCCCACAACGCAACCAGGATGGGGGCGGTGTACTGCACCAACAGCGCCGTGCCGACGGTGAGCCGGTCGATGGCCACGAAGTAGGCCCACTGCAACAGCGCCACCCCGGTGAGCCCCAGCGCCGTCACCAACAGCCACGACCGTCCCCGCGGCGGGCGCAGCGCCGCCGGCCGCAGCCCCAGCGCCAGCAGGCCCAGCCCGATGGCGGCGCCGGTCACCCGCAACGAGGTCAGCTGGGCGGTGTCGATGCCGGCACGCAGCACCACCCGGGAGACGCCGGCATTGACGACGAACAGTCCGGAACCGGCGGCGACAAAGGCGTATCCGAGGCGGGGGGACGGCGCCACCATCGCCGCACTCTATGAACTCCGATTCCTAGGACCGAAACGCGCCACCAGCGGCGCGTTTCGGTCCTAGGAACCCTTCGGGGGGCGTGCGGCCGCACAGTGTCCAGTCGGCGGGTGGTCATTGTCGCCCTCCTAGTCTGGACCGCAGTCGGTTGCCACCTATGGAGAGGCGCGTCGTTGATCATCGTGATGCGGGGCACCGCTACCAGGGAGGACATCGCCCGGGTGGTGGCGCGGCTGGCCGAGGTCGGTGCCGACGCCCACGTCTCGGCGGGCAAGCATCGCACCGTCATCGGGGCGGTGGGCGACCGGGAGATCATCCAGGAGCTGCCGTGGGAGGCCTTTCCCGGTGTGGAGCGGGCCGTTCCCGTGCTCAAGCCGTTCCGGTTCGTCAGCCGTGACTTCCGCCCCGAGGACACCGTGGTCGAGGTCGGTTCCGCCAAGATTGGCGGCGGGCACTTCGCCCCCATCGCCGGGCCCTGTGCGGTGGAGTCACGCGACCAGCTGTTCGCCGCCGCCGAGGCGGTGGTCGCCGCCGGGGCCCGCATCCTGCGCGGCGACGCCTTCAAGCCCCGCACCTCGCCGTACGCATTCCAGGGGCTCGGCGAAAAGGCGCTGGAGCTGCTGGCCGAGGTCCGTCAGGAGTTCGGCATCCCCTTCGTAGCCGAGGTGCTCGACCCCCGCGACGTGGAGCTGGTGGGCGCATACGCCGACCTCATCCGGGTGGGGACCCGCAACATGGCCAACTTCACGCTGCTGGCCGAGCTGGGGCGCCAGAACAAGCCGGTGATGCTGAAACGGGGGTTGACCGCCACCATCGACGAGTGGCTCAACGCCGCCGAGTACATATACAAGGAAGGCAACCACGACGTCGTGCTGTGCGAGCGAGGCATCCGCACCTTCGAGACGGCAACGCGCAACACCCTCGACATCTCCGCCGCCCCGGTGGTGAAGGCGATGTCCCACCTGCCGATCGTCATCGATCCATCGCACAGCGCCGGGTACCGGCGCCTGGTGGCCCCGCTGGCGCGGGTGGCGGTCGTATCCGGTGCGGACGGGTTCATGGTTGATGTCCACGCCGACCCGGAGAATGCCGAGGTTGACGGGGCCCAGGCGATCCTGCCGATCGAGTTCGCCGCCCTTATGGAGGATGTCAGGGCGCTGGCCGAGGTGATGGGGCTGCGGCTCTAAGAATTCGGCTCGGAAACACATGCGTGTTTCCGAGCCGAGCTGCGCCTCGCCCTGCGGGCTCGGCTCCGACCGTGAGGAGCGGCCTCCGGCCACCCGCCTTGCTCGGGGGCCACCCGATACGGGCGCCGCTCGTTAGCCGGGGGCGCCGTATTCGATCCGTCGTGGCAGCTCCGCCGCCACGTCGGCGGCCGCCGCCGCCCCGGCGGTGGTCACCACGTTGCCCTGCCACGTGACGAGCTGCTCGGTTGGGTGAGCCCCGGCCGCCTCCAGCACGCCGCTGGCCAGCCAGTGCCCGGAGGCGTCCCGATCGGCGAGCAGCCCGGCGGCGGCCAGCAGTAGCGAGCCGGTGGATACGCTCATCACGAACCGTGCCTGCGCCGCGGTGGCAGCCACCCAGGAGACCACCTCCGGGTCTTCCATCATCCGCACCGATCCCAGCCCGCCGGGGACCAGGAGCAGATCGGTGGGCTCGACGGTGTCGAGGCCGGCCTCGGCCTCGAAGCGTTGCAGGGGTTCGAAGCCGTGCACCGGCCCCGGCTGGAGCGCCACCCATCGCACCGTGGGGTTGACGGCATCGGAGATAGCGGTGAGTGGCAAGACCACCTCTCGCGAGGTGACCCCGTTGAATACCAGAACCGTGACGTGCATGCCGCGAGTATCGACCGCCGTCCCCACCATGTGCAACCCGCCCTACGCCAACCGGGGCCGGTCCTTGCGGACCGGCCCCGTTGCCTGCTGCGTGTCGGTCGGCTCAGGCGCCGGCGAACACGTACTCGTCGAGTTCGGGGTTGGGGACCTCACCACCGTCGTAGGTGGAGATCCGGAAGCTAGCCGCCGCCGGCTCGCCGGCGTCGACGAACTCGTAGGGACCGCCGACCCCGTTGTAGTCGATGTCGTCGCCGGCATCGATGAGGGCGATGCACTCCTCGTACGAGGTGCATGCGGTGCCTTCCCTGGTGACCCCGTTGATCTCAGCGGCAACCGCCACCGGATCGTCGGTCCCGGCGATCGCCGCCGCCAAGGCGGTGATGATCATGGCGTCGTAGGTCTCGGCTCCGTAGTCGAAGACCCCGGCGACACCACCCTGATAGGCGCCGTCGAGGCGATCGGTGAAGTCGGCGATCGAGGCCAGATCGACGCTGGGGGCGGTGCCTCGCATCCCGGATATGATGGTCGGGTCGGCCAGCTCGGCACCGATGCCTCCGATGTTGCCGTCAACACCCCACACCGCTTTGGCGTCGGGGCCGATGCCCCGCTCGAACATGGTGGTGAGGATCACCGCCGACTCAACGAAGCCGATTATGACGATGGCGTCGGGATCGGCCTGCACCAGCTGATCGACCTCGGGGTCGAAGTTCTCGGTGTCCGTGGCATAGGCGATGAACGGGTCGACGGTGCCCCCCAGGGCCTCGAAGTTCTCCAGCACCGCGTCCGCCAGACCCTGACCGTACGACTCCTGCCGGTAGAGCACGCCGATGGTCTCGGCGCCTGAAGCGGCGATCTGGTCGGCAAGAACCTTGCCCTGGAGCAGGTCGGACGGGGCGGTACGGAAGTACAGCCCGTTGTCGTCATAGGTGGTGAAGTCGGGCGAGGTGTTCGCCGGCGAGAACATGATCACGTTGGCCCCGGTGATCTTGTCGATGACCAGCTTGGTCACCGCCGAGGAGGCGGCTCCGATGATGGCGTCGGCGCCCCCGGCGAGCAGCCGGTCGACCTCTGGGTTGACGATGTCCTGAGTGTCATCGCCGGAGTCACCCTCGATGAGCACGGCATCGGCCCCGAGCACCCCGCCTGCGGCGTTGATGTCCTCGATGGCGAGCCGGGCCCCGGCAACCTCCGGTGGGCCGAGGAACGCAAGGCTCCCGGTCACCGGCAGGATGGTGCCGAAGGTGAGGACACCGTCGATGGACGCACCAGGTGCGACGCTGGCGCCGGTGGTGGTCGAGGTGCCGGCCGCAGCAACGGTGGTGGTGGTGTCGTCCACCGGGGCTTCCGTCGTGGTGACGGCCGCTCCCTCGGTGGTATCAATACCCACCGTGGTGTCGGCGCCTGGGTCATCGTCCCCGCCGCAGGCGGCGAGGACGAGGGCGAAGGCGGCCAACACGGCGAACAGCTTGAGCGATCGCTTCATGTGGTCTTTTCCTTCCGATGTTGGAACGCACCGCAGGGTCATCGGCCCGACGCCCTCCCGGTGCCAGCACAGGATACGCTACCGGGGCCATTGCTCAAAGCGCACCGCCGGGAACGCGAAGAAGCCCGGAGAACTTCGTCACCCACAGGGCAACGCCGCAAGGGACCAGCTTGCGGTCTCCAGGCTTCCGGTGGTCCGAGAATGGAGTCGCCACCGTCTCGCAGCTGCGAGAGGCGACCAACTTCCAGAGGCTACGCCTAGGACTGGCCGCCTAGCGCTCGACCACCTCCAGGGTCCAGCATGAACTCTCAGACATCGTTCGGACCACCTCCTTTCTCTGGTGTGGTGATTCTGCCACAGGTTGGGCGAAACGACGAGCGTTTTTCCGATGGCGGCTCGGCATCCCCACCACCGGACCTGCGCTCATGGCGCAGCTCCTAACATCGCCGCCCACCGGTAGGAGGGGCGTGGGCAAGAGCATCGGCATCCTCACCGCAGGGGGCGACTCCCCCGGGCTCAACGCCGCCATCCGCGGGATCGGCAAGTCGGCCATCCGCACCCACGAGATGAACGTGGTGGGCTTCAAGGATGGCTTTCGCGGGCTGATGCAGCAGCGCTACATCCGGCTCGACGGTGACGCCCTGTCCGGCATCCTCACCAAGGGAGGCACCATCCTCGGTACCAGCCGGGAGAAGCCGCACCGCATGGACGTCGGCGGCACGGTGATGGACATGCGGGACTCGATGGTGGAGAACTTCAAGGCGCTGGGCCTCGACGCCCTGGTGTGTCTCGGTGGTGGTGGCACCGCCCGCAACGCCCTGCGGCTGTCGCAGCGGGACATGCCGGTGCTGACCGTGCCCAAGACCATCGACAACGACGTGTACGGGACCGACCAGAGCTTCGGCTTCGACACTGCCCTCAACATCGCCAGCGAGGCCATCGACCGGCTCCACTCCACGGCGCACTCACACCACCGGATCATGGTGGTGGAGGTGATGGGCCACAACGCCGGTTGGCTGGCGTTGGGCTCGGGGCTCGCCGGTGGCGGTGACGTGATCCTGATCCCGGAGATCCCCTACGAGGTGGAGTCGGTGGCAGATTCGATCATGGGGCGCAAGTCGGCGGGCAGCACGTTCAGCATCGTGGTGGTGTCCGAGGGAGCGCTGTCGGTGCCGGACACCGAGAGGCGCCGCCAGATCCAGCGACGGATCGACGACGGCGACGACGATCCCGACCCCGCCGCCGAGATGGAGGCCTTCGCCGACGAGCAGACGACGAGCACGGAGCGATTGGCCGAGCAACTCGAGAAGCTGACCAACCTGGAGGCCCGGGTCACCATCCTGGGTCATGTGCAACGGGGAGGGACGCCTTCGCCCGCCGACCGGGTGCTGGCCACCCGGCTGGGTACGTCCGCCGCCCAGCTCGTCGCCGATGGGGTATCCGGGGTGATGGTGGCAATGCGCAACGACGAGGTGGTGCCGGTGCCGCTGGAGGATGTTGCCGGCAAACGGCGCGCCGTCCCCCTGGACCATCCCTGGATCGTGTCCGCCCGCTCGCTGGGCGTGTCGATGGGCGACTGACGGTGGCTGCCTGACCATGACCGGTTCCGACGACGCCGTCGAGACCCGGGTCCTCGGTTCCGTTGCCGCCACCGGGTACGACTACCAGGTGATCGCCTGCGATCCGGAGCTTGCAGACACCACCGCCTTCTGTGCCCACTACGGGTACGCGCTCGAGGAGTCGGCTAACACCATCGTGATCGCTTCGCGACGACCCGAGGGACGCAACGTCGCCTGCGTGGTGCTGGCCACCACCCGGCTCGACGTCAACGGGGTAGTGCGGCGACGGCTCGGGGTGCGCAAGGTTTCGTTCGCCCCCGCCGAGCTGACGGCGGCGCTCACCGGGATGACGATGGGAGGGGTCACCGCCTTCGGGCTGCCCTCGGATCTCCCGCTGTGGGTTGACGCCCGAGTGATGGTTCCGGCTCGTGTCATCTTCGGTGCCGGCTCGCGCAAGCTGAAGCTGTACATCGATCCCGCTGCCCTGGTGGCCGCCGGCGGCGTGGTCGTCGAAGACCTGGCGACTCCTCTGGCCGCCGGCTGAGCCGAACTCGAGCGATATCTTCGAGCTGACAGAGGAGCGTGCTCATGGTTCGCACCATTTCGTTGATCGGTGCCCCCTCCAGTGCGGGTGCATACGGACCGGGCCAGGAGGCGGCGCCGGCAGCCTTGCGACGCCACGGCATCGTTGCCGAGCTCGGCTCGGACCGCCGCAAGGTCGTCGACCGCGGGGACGGACCAGTGGTTCACTGGAGGCGCGACCAGGCGTCACCCACTGCGGCCAACGCAGACCTGGTCGTCAAGGTCGCCCGGACGCTGGCCGAGGCAGTGGCCAAGGCATTCGCAGATGACCACGACATGGTGGTCCTGGGCAGGGATTGCACCGTTGAGCTGGGCACGGTCGCCGGGGCGATCCGCGATGGGGCGAGCGTCGGCCTGGCGTATGTCGACCTGGACGCCGACCTCAAGACCCCGCTGACAGGAGACGGCATCCTCGACTGGATGGGTGTGGCCCATATCGTTGGGGCGGAGGGCACCCACGCCGAGCTGGCATCCCTGGCTGGTCGGCGCCCCATGCTTGTCGCTCGGGCGGTTCGACTGTTTGCCACCAAGAACATCACCGATTCGGAGCAGAGGCTCATCGACGACGCCGGCATCGAGGTCGAGCCGCTCCAAGTCGTCACCGACTCCATGGCGGCTGTGGCCTCCCGTACCGGCGAGTGGGCGGGCACCTTCGATCGGCTCCTGGTTCATGTCGATGTCGATGTCCTGGACTTCGAGAAGTTCCCGATCGCCGAGAACACCGATCATCGAGGAGGATTGGATCTGAGTCAGCTCACCGAGCTGCTGGTCATGCTGTGTCGGCAACCCAACTGGCGCGCCCTCACACTGTGCGAGGTCAATCCCGACCACGCGCCGGACCCGGAGCGCAGCATCGCCCGAATTGTCGACATGCTCGCCGAGGCCCTCGGTTGAGCGTACCCGCAGCATTGATCCCGGGACGGTGGCTTCCGGGGCTTCGCTAGCTTGCTCGCCATGACCGATCCGCACCGCCACACAAGGGAACCATCCCGCCCGGGGTCAGTGCGCCGGGGGCCGGCCCGGCTCCTGGCGCTGGTCGGGGCGTTGCTGGCGGTGGCCGCTTGTGGTGGTGGCGATCCGGCGGCGACGGGGTCGGCGGCGCCGGCCGACGCCGGCATCGCTACCAGCGCAATTGCAGAACCGCCCGCTTGGCTCGACATGTTCGCCGACTACCCCCGCTACCTGCACCACAAGCGCCGGCTGGCCATCGCCACCACCAACAAAAGCGGCACCGCCATCGAGGTGACCGCGATCGGTCTGCGCGCTGAACACTTCGACCCTCTCCAAGAAGAGGCCAAGTCGGCCAAGATCGCCCCGGGGACCAGGACCGACCTCCAGGTCGACTTCGGCGCCGTGTTCGACTGCGCCATCACCACCCCCCTGTCTGCAGTGGTCGACATCGAGCTGGTGATCCCTCCCGAACCGACGCCGCTGCGGTTCACCGTCCCCATCGACCCGGCCCCGCTCGACGAGATGCGGGATACCGAGTGCCGCCAACAGGCGGTGACCCACGCCGTCGCCATCGGCTTCGCCCACCAGTGGTCCGTCGACGGAACGGTGCTGGCGACCGACATCCTGCTCGACCGCAACATCGGGGACGAACCGGTGACGGTGGAATCGCTGCGGGGCACCGAGATCGTCACCATGCGCTCGGTACCCCGCGACACCGAACCGGTGGCGATCCTCGACCCCGGCGTGCCCGACCTGCCCATCCCCGTGGAGCTGGCGGTCATCAGGTGCGATCCACACGCCGTGGGTCAGGCCACCAAGCCGTTCGAGTTCAAGCTGTGGGTGGCGGTCGGCATCCGGGAAGCCCAGCTGATGGTGCTCGACCCCGACGACCGGCTCAAGGCTGCGCTCCAAGAGCTGATCGCCCAGTGCATCGAGAGCGGCGGCCTGTGATAGGGCGCAGCTGCGTTTCTGGCGTTCACTTCTCGCGGGCCCCGGAGGAGTGTCTGTGTTGGCGGCCTGCTCGGCTGGTGTCGCGGGCGCCTGGAAGAGCGGCGTCTGAACGTCATCGTCGCCAACGTCGCCGCCTGCCCTGACGTCGTGCCGGGGGGCATCGACCTCTAGGTCGGCGTGGAGTTCGAGCCGTGGGCGTCGTGCCTGAACCGGCTCGCCACTACCCCGGCCGAGGCGACCGATTGGAGCACCG
>JACDBE010000329.1 GCA_013695075.1 Acidimicrobiia bacterium | reverse complement strand
CCCGCATGACGGTGGAGAGCGACCGGTACCGGCAGGCCAACCGAAGGGCGATCCGTCTCAGCGCCGCCTTCTCCCCGCTGATACGGGTGGCGGTGCTCACCGGTTTCATATCGACGCTCATCTTCGGTGGCTTCCTGGTGCTCGATGGGGCGCTGGCGGTGGGCACCTACTCGGTGCTCGTGTTCATCACCCAGCGACTGCTGTGGCCGCTCACCGACCTCGGCGAGACCCTCGACCTGTACCAGCGGGCGATGGCGTCGACCACCCGCATTCTCACCGTGCTCGACACCGCCCCCGCCATGACCAACGGCACCGTCGGCCTCCCCACCGCAACGGGGGCGGTCGGGTTCGAGCATGTTTCCTTCTCATACCCGGATCGGCCGGCGGTGATCACCGATGTCAACTTCTCGGTCGATCCCGGGGAGACCTTCGCCATCGTCGGCGCCACCGGGGCGGGCAAGACCACGCTGATGAAGCTGCTGCTGCGGCTGTACGACGTCACCGCCGGTCGGGTGACCCTTGATGGCCACGACGTGCGCCACCTGGCGGTGGCCGATCTACGGCGCGCCATGGCGCTGGTCAGCCAGGACGTGTTCCTGTTCCACGGCACCGTTGGGGAGAACATCCGCTACGGCCGCCCCGACGCCACCGACGAGGAGGTGGAGACGGCGGCCAAACTGGCCGAGGCACACGACTTCATCGCCGCCCTCCCCCAGGGGTACGACACCGTGGTCGGAGAGCGGGGGCAGCGGCTCTCCGGTGGCCAGCGGCAGCGGGTGTCGATCGCCCGGGCGCTGCTGTCGCAGGCTCCCATCCTCATCCTCGACGAGGCCACCTCATCGGTGGACAACGAGACCGAGGCCGCCATCCAGCGGTCGCTGGCCTCGGTGGCCCACCAACGCACCACCATCGTCATCGCCCACCGCCTGTCGACCATCCGCCATGCCGACGCCATCGTGGTGGTCGAGGGTGGCCGGGTGACGGCGACCGGCACCCACGACGAGCTGATCGCCCGTCCCGGTCTGTACCGGACGCTGTGGGCGGTGCAGACCGGCGAGGCCACCGCCGCACGTTTCACCGCCATCGACTGAGCAACACCGCTCTCCGAGCACCCAGGGCGCCCTACGCCAAGAAGGTAATCTTTCGCGACGCCGTTACACGACTCTTGACGTTGTATAGCAGTAGTCTGTACCGTCGCTGGCATGACGATCTATGCGATCTCGGCGACGCTCGGATCCCTCACCGATGACCGTCCTCCCATCGGGGCAGTGCCGTCCCCGGGCGTCGCCGAGCCCTACCTCCGCCTGCGACGGACCGCGTACGTCCGGCCCCGGTTCGTGCCCGTGGTGTGGGACGTGCCCGGCGACTACCCGGCGGCGCACCCGTACGTGAGGCGGTACTGGATACCAATCCTGGGGCCGGGAGCGGTCGCCGACCTGCTCCGGCTCGCCACCGCAGCCCAGCGTGGCCGCTCCCTGCCCCGGCCGGTACATCTGGAGGAACTGGCGCGGGTGGGGTTCGTCCGGGAGACGGCCTCTGTGGTGCTGGTACGCACCTCTATCCCGGCGGTGCCCGCCCGGCTGCGGCGGCGCCTACCGCCCCGCGTGCAGAGGGAGCTGAACGCCGGCGGTGACGTGAGGTGACGCCCCGACCGCTGGCTACCCTCGCACCCTGGGAGGACCCGATGACGAGCTATCAGGACATGGTCGCCCGAGCCAAGGCGGCGATCACCGAGGTCACCCCCGCCGAGGCGTGGCAGCGCATGCAGCAGGGGGCGCTGCTCCTCGACGTGCGCGAACCGTACGAGGTTGCCCAGGCGGCGGTGCCCGGGGCGTTGCTCATGCCCATGGGGTCAGTGAGGGAGCTCATCGGGACAGCGATACCCGACCGTGATCGCGACGTGGTGGTGATGTGCGCCGCCGGCAATCGATCGGCGCTGGCTGCCAAGGCGCTCGGGGATCTCGGCTATGCCACGGTGGCGTCGATGGCGGGCGGCATCCAAACCTGGATCGAGCAGGGTCTCCCCTTCGACCAGCGGTCGACCCTGTCACCGGATCAACGCCGCCGCTACAACCGCCACCTCATCCTGCCCGAGGTCGGCGAGGAGGGTCAGCGCCGCCTGTTGGCCTCGACGGCGACGGTGATCGGCGCCGGCGGACTGGGCTCGCCGGTGGCCATGTACCTGGCCGCGGCCGGGGTGGGCACCATCGTCCTCGTCGACGACGACACCGTGGACGTCACCAACCTGCAGCGCCAGATCGTCCACACCGACGGGCGCATCGGCGACCGCAAGGTCGACTCGGCGGCGGTGACCCTGCACGGTCTCAACCCAGACGTCACCGTGGAGGCTCGGGGGGTGCGGCTGGAGGCGGCCAACGCCCTCGACCTGATCGGTGACGCCGACGTCATCGTCGACTGCGGGGACAACTTCCCCACCCGCTACCTGCTCAACGACGCCTCGATGCACACCGGTACCCCGGTGGTACACGGTTCGGTGCTCCGCTTTGAAGGCCAGGTGTCGGTGTTCGCCCCCTACCGGGGGCCGTGCTACCGCTGCCTGTACCCGGTGCCGCCCCCGGCGCACTTGGCCCGGTCGTGCGCCGAAGCCGGTGTGCTCGGCGTGCTCCCCGGGGTGGTGGGAACCCTCCAGGCCACCGAGGCTCTCAAGCTGCTGATGGGCATCGGCGACCCGCTGACGGGCAGGTTGCTGGTGTACGACGCCCTCGACCAGGCGATGAGCACCTTCACCGTCACCCGCAACCCGACCTGCCCGGCCTGCTCGGACCCGTCGTCCCCACCACCGCTCGTCGACTACGACGCGGCATGCCGCCCGGTCGGGCTGCGCACAGCGGGGTAGGCGCTCCGACCGGGCGGCAGGTATCTGCCGTGTGGGTCAGCCGGCGGGAACGGCCTCCCCGGCAGGGGTGACCACGAACCAGACACCACCGACGCCCTGGCCGTTGGTCTGGTTCGGGCCGGAGTCCCCGGCGAAGTAGTAAAGCGGCCAGCCGTTGTAGGTGACCTGTTCTCCGCCCTCAGCGCCGGGGATGGTCCCGACAAGGGCTTCGTCGACACCGTCTCCCGCCGCCGCCGGAGCCGGGAACGCCGGCCAGGTCGCCGCGCAGTCACCGGCGCAGGTGCTCTCCCCCGAGTCCTGGGTGTCGTTGGTGAACAGGTACAGGGTGACCCCGTTCTGGTCGGCGAGGACATCACCCAGGTCGCTGGAGGCGACGCTCAGGGTGGCCTCCCCCGCCGGGGCAGCTGTCGTCCCCCCCGGAGCAGCCGTGGTGTCGGCGGGGGCGGCGGTGGTGTCGGCGGCGCCAAGCGTCGTGTCGGCGGCGTCGTCGTCGTCACCACCGCAGGCGGCCAACACCAGCAGCATGGCGCCCAGCAGGATCCAGAGTCGTTTCGTCATCGTGTTCCTTTCTGATTCCCCCCATTGCGGATGAGTACGAAATGAGCGGGCCAGCGGTTCACGGCGTCGGTCGCCGGCACCCGTGGTCCTGCTACGAGGCGGCGGTCTGCGCCGCCAGCGCCACCAGGGTGCGCACTCCGAAGCCGGTCCCGCCCTTGGTGAGGTAGTGCTCGTCGGTCTCGGATCGGGCCGGGCCGGCGACGTCGAGATGGGCCCACGGCCGGTCATCCACGAAACGCTCCAGGAGGAGGGCTGCGGAGATGGCGCCGCCGAACTTGTCGCCGGTGTTCTTCATGTCGGCGACAGGGGAGTCGATCTTGGAGCGGTACTCCTTCTCCAGCGGCAGCCGCCACAGCGGCTCGCCGGCATCCGCGGCCGCTGCCAGCAACCGGCTGGCCACCTCGTCGTCGGAGGCGAACAGCCCGGCGATCCGCTCCCCCAGGGCGACCTTGCAGGCACCGGTGAGGGTGGCCACATCGACGATGAGGTCTGGCTTCTCCTCGGCGGCCAGCGACAAGCCGTCGGCCAGCACCAGGCGCCCCTCGGCGTCGGTGTTGAGCACCTCGACGGTCTTGCCGTTGCGGGCGGTAAAGACGTCCCCGGGGCGGACCGCCCTGCCTCCGGGCATGTTCTCGGTGAGCGGGGTGAAACCGATGACCTCAACGGGGAGCTTCAGGCTGGCGATAGCCCACATCGCCCCGAACACGGCGGCGGCACCGGCCATGTCGGTCTTCATCGCCATCATCCCCTCGGCGGGCTTGATCGACAGCCCGCCGCTGTCGAAGACAATGCCCTTGCCGACGAAGGCCAGCTTGCCGGTGCGCTTCCTCGGTTTGTAATGCATGCGCACCAGCCGCGGCGGCTGCGCCGAGCCCCACGACACTGCCGCCAACCCGCCCAGCCGCTCCTCCACGATGCGCTTCTCGTCCCACACCTCCACCGAAACGCCGACGGCCCCCAGCTGATCGGAGGCCCATTGCGCCAGCCAGGTGGGGGGCTTACCCGCAGCAGGCTCGTTGACCAGGTCGCGCGCCCCGGCTACGGCCCGGGCGAGGACGCCGCCGGTGTCGCCCCGGTCCTTGCCGGCACCAACCAGGGTGAGGGTGGTGGTCCTCACCGCCTTGGGCTCGCTGCGGTGGCGGTCGAACCGGTACTGGCCCGAGCTGAACCCGAAGACCACCAGGTCGGCGGCGCCTTCGATGTCGACCGTCGCCAGCGTGGTGGCCACGGTCTCGGCGGCGGTAGTAGCCCTGCCGGCGACGGCGGCGGCGCGGCGCAGACCCTCGGCGTCGAGTTCGGTCCCCACCCCGACCAGCAGCACCCGGGCGAATCCCAACGGGCCGCCGGGCACGGCGGCGGTCTTGCCGGCGGCACCGGTGAAGTCGGAGGCGGCCAAGAAGGCGGTGAGGTCATCGCCGAGGGCGTCGGCAACCTCGCCGGCGCCCGGCCCCCATGCCAACCCCTCATGGACGGGAACCACCAACACGCCGGATCTGTCCGCCGCCTTGGCGATGGTCGGCGCCGTCTTCACCTCGATGGTCATGCTCCGGTTCCTCCTCGGCTCGGTTCCCAGGTGGTCTCCGCCTCGCGCGCCGCCATCCACAGGTAGTCGGCGAGCCGGTTGAGGTACGGGACCACCATCGATCCCTCGATGCCGTGGGCGGCGGTATGGGTCACCGCCCGCCGCTCGGCACGACGGACCACGGTGCGGGCGACGTCCAGTGCCGCCGCCAGGGCGTTCTGGCCGGGGACGACGAACTCGGTGGGCATCCCTCGCTCCGCCTCGATCCGGTCGATCTCCTCCTCGAGGGGGACCACCATTTCGGCGGTGACCCGGCTCACACCGGGCTGGAGCTTGTGGTGGTTGGCGGGGGCGGTGGCCAGCTCGGCGCCCACCACGAACAGCTGGCGCTGCAGGTCGAGCAGCAACCCTTCGAGGTCGGGGTCGGTAGCGGCGGCCAG
>JACDBE010000272.1 GCA_013695075.1 Acidimicrobiia bacterium | reverse complement strand
GTCTCCACTTCACCTTTGGGATGCTCAACGTCGTCAACCTGGCCCACGGTGAGCTCATCCTCATCGGTGCCTACGCCGCTTTCCAGATCCAGCAATCATCCGGCAGCGTCTTGCTGGGCATGGCATTGGCTCCCGTCGTGGCCGGTGTCGTCGGGGTGACCATGGAGCGGGGGGTGTTGCGTTTCCTCTACGACCGGCCGCTCGACTCGCTGCTGGCCACCTTCGGCCTGGCGGTGATCATCCGTCAGATCGTGCAGCTGGTCTTCTCACCCAACCCGCAGACGGTGCGCGACCCGATCGGAGGATCGGTTGTCGTCGCTGGTTTCAATATCCCCTGGTGGCGGCTCGTGATCGTCCTCCTCACCATGGCGGTGGTCGTCGGGGTGTCGCAACTCCTGATGAGAACGAGCTTCGGGCTTCATGCCCGTGCCACCGTCGTCAATCCGGCCCTGGCCGAGACCATGGGCATCAACACCGGGCTGGTACGGGCGGGTCTCTTCGCCATTGGATCGGCCATCGCCGGGTTGGGCGGGGCGATGCTCGCCCCCATCAGCACCCTCAACCCTCAGTTTGGGCTGCTCTTTCTCGTCAACTCCTTCCTGGTCGTGATCCTCGGCGGCAAGGGTTCGTTGCGGGGGCTGATCCTGGCCGGGGTGGTGCTGGGCGGGTCGCTGGCCGTTCTTCAATTCACGACGTCAACCGTCTTCGCGCAGATCATCATCCTGGCGATCGCCATCGTCGGGGTCAGGGTGGGCCCACTGTTCGGCCATGCCTGGCACGAGCGAAAGCAGCGGCGACGGCGGCCGTCGACCGTCTGACGCTCAGATCAGTTCGCCCCCGGCGGCTTCCACCTCGGCCAGGGCCCGCTCACCGTCACCCTCGGTGAGATCGACCGACCGTACCGCTTCGGTCAGCAGATGCACCCCGAACCCGGCGGAGATGCCATCGAGCGTGGTGGCCCTGACGCAGTAGTCGGTGGCCAACCCGCACACGACGATGCGTTCGACGTTTTTCTCCCGAAGGAGATCGGTGAGTTCGGTGGGGATCGTCTCCATTGTCACCGGGTCCCGCATGGTGAATCCGGAATAGCCGTCCTCACCGTTGATGCCCTTGCGGACCACCGGTCCGTCGACCACGAGATCAGGATGAAACTCTGATCCCCAGGTGTCGCCGACGCAATGCACCGGCCAGATCCCGCCATCCCTGGCGAAGTGGGGTGTCGACTCTGGATGCCAATCGGCGGTGTACGCCACATGGCCGCCGGCGGCCTTGGCCCGGGCGATTTCGGCGTTGATCACGGGCACGACCTCCTCCCCACCCTTGACGTAGAGGTTGCCGTTGGGGTCGGCGAAGTCGTTCTGGACGTCGACGATGACCAGGGCGGTAGCGGGGTCGTAGTCGACAGTGGCCATGAGGTAGTCGGTTCTGCGCGGTGGCGTGTGGTGGTCCCTCGTCCTCGGTCATGGTGATGATGCCATGCCGGGGGGGTCGCGTTCAGCCCTTGACCGCCCTCCCGGCCTTCCACACGTGAGTCACCCGGGTGGGATCGCCCCACACGGTGAGGTCGTCGAGGGGGTTGGCGTCGAGGGCGATGACGTCGGCGTCGTGGCCCACCTCGAGCCGGCCCGACTGTGGTGCCTGCGGCCCCAGGGTCAGCGGGCCGTTGGCGGTGGCTGCCTCGATGGCCTGTAGTGGGGTGAGCCCGGCGTCGACCAGGTAGCGGATCTCGGCGCTGTTCATGCCATACTCGCCGCCGACGAATATGTCGGTGCCCATGGCGATGGTGACCCCGGCGGCGACGGCGATCTTCATCGCCATGGCGTGGCGTTCGGCGATGGCGGTTGCCTTGCGGTAGGCGTACGCCGGCAGGGTGTCCGCCTTGTCTTGCAGCCACTCCACCACGAAGCGGGTGGGGACCAGCACCGCCCCCCGCTCCCGCATCAGGTCGGCCGCCTCATCGTCGAGGTAGGTGCCGTGCTCGATGGTATGCACCCCGTTGCGCAGCGCCGCCATGATCCCCGGCTTGCCGTGGCAGTG
>JACDBE010000270.1 GCA_013695075.1 Acidimicrobiia bacterium | reverse complement strand
GGTAGTCGAGCTTGCGCCGCATCCCCTCGAAGTCGCCCACCCCGTCGCCGTTGGAGTCGAAGAAGGCATACACCGGCACCTCGTAGAACACGGCGGTCTTGAACCACGGTTCCGGCACGGCGGCGATGTTAGAAGGGGTCGCCACTCCGAAACGCGGCGAGGTCTGGACGGCTCCAAGCGACAGCGTCGATGCGTGCGAGCCCGGGCCAGTCGTGATCATCCAGCACCGGTAGCCGACGACCGTCGCGTCGGAAAAGATACCCGGCGTCGCGACGGGCGAGTTGACATCCCTCTCCACCTCGAAGAATCCCTCCCGCCTCGCGGCCGCTCGGCACCCCTCCCAAAGGGAGGGGAAACAGGGAGGGGTGCCCCCGGGTGGCGGCGGTTAGCTTGGGAAGGGGCCGGAGTGGCCCAGAGCGGCGGGGAGGTCCTTGCTCAGCTGGGCGCCCAGCCAGCGGCCGGTGGCGATGGTGGCGTCGAGGTCGATCCCGGTGGCGACACCCATGCGATGCAGGGCGTAGAGCACGTCCTCGGTGGCGACGTTACCGGTGGCCTCGGGGGCGAATGGGCAGCCACCGGCACCGCCCACCGAGGCGTCGATGGTGGTCACCCCGCAGGTGAGGGCGGCGTAGACGTTGGCCACCGCGGTGTTGCGGGTGTCATGGAAGTGGGCCCGCAGGTTGGCGTCCCCGGTGACCGCAGCCACCATGCCGAACACCTCCACCACTTGGGAGGGGACCGCCACCCCGATGGTGTCGCCCAGGGCGACCTCGTCGGCGCCGGCCTCGGCCGCTCGCCGCGCCAGTGAGGTGACCGCCCCTACCGCGACCTCCCCCTCGTAAGGGCATCCGAAGGCGACTGAGATGGTGACGGTGCTTGACCGCCCGGCAGCGGCGGCCTCGGGCACCATGGCCTCGATCTCGGTCATGGCGGCCTCCACAGATGATCCCTGGTTGGCGGCGGTGAAGCCGTCGGTGGCACCCACCACGAAGTTCACCTCATCCACCGCGGTGGCCAGCGCCCGGTCGAGCCCGCGGCGGTTGAGCACCAACCCGATGGCGCTGACCCCGTCGGGGCTGGCCCCCAGCTCCCCCATCACCGCCTCGGCGTCCGCCATCTGCGGGATCAGCTTGGGATGGACGAACGAGGCGGTCTCGATGCGCCCCACCCCGGCGGCGACCATCCGCCGGATCAACTCCACCTTGGTGGCGGTGGGCAGCACCGCCGCCTCGTTCTGCAGACCATCGCGGGCGCCGACCTCGACCAGCGTCACCGCCGCCGGTAGGCCCGGCGGGATGGACATGCTCAGAGGTTGCCTCGCTCTTCCTGGTCGCGCTCGATGGCCTCGAACAGCGCCCTGAAGTTGCCCTCACCGAACCCGATGGCCCCCCGCCGCTCGATGAACTCGAAGAACACCGTTGGCCGATCCTGCATCATCCTGGTGAAGATCTGCAGCAGGTGACCGCCGTCGTCCTGGTCGGCGAGGATGTTGAGTCGCTTCAGCTCGTCGAGGTCGGCGTCGAGATCGGGGACCCGCTCCAGCAGGTCGTCGTAGTAGGTGTCGGGCACCGCCATCAACCCCAGACCCCGCTCCCGGGCGGCAGCCACGGTGTCTACCAGGCTGTCGGTGGCGATGGCGATGTGCTGCACCCCCGAGCTGCGGTAGAAGTCGAGGTACTCCTCGATCTGCGACTTGCGCCTGCCCACGGCAGGCTCGTTGATGGGCAGCCGGATCACCCCCGAGCCGTCCCACACCACCTTGGACATGAGGGCGCTGTACTCGGTGGAGATTGCCTTGTCGTCGAAGTGGCGCAGCAGCACGAACCCGAACACCCGCTCGTAGTACTCCACCCACTCGTCCATGGAGCCCAACTCGACGTTGGCCACCACATGGTCGATGTGATCGAGCCCGATGGGGGTAGCGATGCTGTCGCTGCGTAGCCGGAAGTCGGGCGGGGGCCACGTCATGTCCGGGTTCTCCACCAGGCTGTGGATGGTGTCGCCGTACGCCTTGATGGCGGCCGCCTTCCACTTGCCCCGGTCGCCCTCCACCACGGTCGGCTCCTGCACGGAGACAGCTCCACGGGACACCGCCAGCTCGTGGGCGACCTCGGCGTCGGGTACCTGGATGGCCACGTCCTTCACCCCTGGGCCGTGCAGCATCAGATGCTCGGACAGCTCGTCCTCCGGCGCCAGGGCACCGGTGAACACCAGGCGCACGTCGTTCTGGCGCAGGGCGTACGAGGCGCGGTGGCGTACCCCGGTCTCCGGTCCTCGGTAGCCCACGATCTCGTAACCGTGGATGGCCCGGTAGTAGTGAGCCGCCTCGTAGGCGTTGCCCACCCAGAACTCGATGTGGTGGAACCCCTCGATGGGAAAGTCGGTCCTGTGGGCCTCGATGGCGTCGGTCATCGCTGCTCCTTCCTGTCTGGTCGCCTGGTCATGGTGTTGTGGTCATGATGTCTGTTCTCCGTCCACTGCCGGCACCACGGTGCCGGCGCATGGCCCGAAACCTATGGAGGTCGCCCCCGCAGCTGCGGCGCGCCCGCGGATCACCACGGTATCGCCATCGGCGAGGAAGGTGAGCCGCCGGCCTCCGATCTCGAGGGGTCTGGTGCCGTTCCAGGTCAGTTCCAGCAGGCATCCCAGCTCGTCGGGGCCGGCTCCGGACACGGTGCCCGAGGCGAACAGATCGCCGGGGGTGACGGCGGCGCCGTTGACGGTGGCGTGAGCCAACTGCTGACGCATCGTCCAATACATGGTGGCGAACCGGGGCCGGGTGATCACCTCGCCGTTGAGTTCGACGGACAGGGCAATGTCGACGGCGGCTCTCTCCCCGTCGGCCCCCTCCCCGCCAGCAAGGTACGGAGGTGGCGGTGGGTGCTGCGGTGGCGCGTTGACCCGGAACGGGGCCAGGGCGTCGAGGGTGACCAGCCAGGGCGACATCGTGGTGGCGAACGACTTGGCCAGGAACGGACCTAGGGGCCGGTACTCCCAGGCCTGGATGTCGCGGGCCGACCAGTCGTTGACCAGGCACATCCCGAAGATGTGCCCCTCGGCGTCGGCGACGGAGATGCGGCTCCCCATCGCGTTGGCCACCCCGGCGACGAAGCCCACCTCCAGCTCGAAGTCGAGCTTCTGCGATGGCCCGAACCGCGGACCGCCCTCGCCGGGGAGCTGACCAACGGGGCGCACCACCGGGGTGCCGGAGACGACGATGGTCGAAGACCTACCGTGATAGGCGACGGGGAGGTGGCGCCAGTTGGGCATCAGCGGCGGTTCGTCGGGGCGGAACATCAGCCCGACGTTGGTGGCGTGGTGGATGGACGAGTAGAAGTCGACGTAGTCGGTGATATCGACGGGCCGCCCCATGGCGGCGTCGGTGGCGGC
>JACDBE010000267.1 GCA_013695075.1 Acidimicrobiia bacterium | reverse complement strand
GGCGGGCATCCTCCCCACCACCGTGCCCCGCGCACCGTTGGGGGGAGCACGAGCGGGGCGGGCCGCATCCCGCCCATCCGCGCCAGCCAGCGTCCGTTGGGGGACCAGGGGGGCGGGATGATCCCGCCCCCCTCGTGCTCCCCCAACGGACGCTGGCTGGCGCGGGTGGGCGGGATGCGGCCCGCCCCGCTCGTGCTCCCCCCAACGGTGCGCGGGGCACGGTGGTGGGGAGGATGCCCGCCCCCTCGTGCTCCCCCCGACGGACGCAACCGGGCAGCAGGTTGGCGTTCCAGGGGCGGGGACAGCGATGACTTCTGTCCGGTCCTGTGGTCCTACCTCTGCGACGGCGAGCACCCCACCAAGGAGAGATATGTCTGGACAACCTGACCTTGGGGCGGCGGCGGAGCGTATGGCAACGCTGCTTGAAGGGATCGGTGATGACTGGTCGGTGAGGGTGAAGGCGGGGGCGGTGGCGCCGATCGGCAGGGGCATCGATTCTCCTGGTAGACGACATGGCGGGGAGGGAGGTTAGGAGCGTGTACCCGCCACGAAGCCACCACTGGGGCAGCCGGAGACGCTACTCGGGTTCTGCGAGAGGGTCGGTGAGCAGCACCCGCGCCGCCCAACCCACCGGGTCGGTCAGCTCGGCCAGCGTCGGCACCGACTCCGGCGACGACCACACCCGATCGATCGCTGCCCAGCGTCGTTCGATCTCGGCGAACAGATGGGTGGCATCGCCGGCGTGGCGCCGCTCCAGCTTCAGCCCGATGAGCTGGGCCAGGAACTGCTCGGCCTGGTTGGGCTCGGCACGTCGCCGCCGCCAAGCCTCCTCGATCCTGTCCAGGTCGGGGGCGACCTCGGTCAACGCCAGCCGGACCACGTGGTCACCGTATCCCTCGATGCTGGCCACCAGCGCCTGGATGGGGCCCAGCCTTTCCGGGTCGTGCTCCCCACCGAGCAGCCCGGCCAGCCCCCCGGGGCCACCCAGCATCCCCTCCAGGGCGCCGGGATCGTTCATCCCCTGCAACGTCTCGGTGAGTTTGGACGGGTCGAAGCGGACGGAGGAAGCAAAGTCCGCGGTGAGGGCGGTGATCCTCGACGCCACCCAGGGCACGGCCAGGATGACATGGTTGGCGACCTCGTGGCACGCCGCCCACAGCCGCACCTGGCGCCGATCGAGCCCGTGGTCGGCGGCAAAGGCCTCCACGTTGGGGACCACCAGGTACATGCGCTCGATCCCGAGGGCGGGCAGCCCGGTGTCGAAGCGTCCCAGTGTGTGGTGCGCCATGAAACCGACCATGGTGCCCGCCTGCATCCCGAGCACGGCCGGTCCCATCGGGGCCAGCATCGCCGCCATTGGGTTGGACGGGTCGGCCAGACCCGCCCCGAACTTGCCCGCCAACGGTTCGATGGCGTAGGCGAAACTGCGCTGGTTGTCCGTGGCCCACACCGTGCCGTCCACCGGTTGCAGGTCGCCCGGCTGGCCGAGCGGCAGCCGCATAACCGGGTCCAGCCGCATCTGGGCAGCAACAGCCAGCTCGGCGTACTCGTCGGCCAGGCTGGGTTCGATGGGCTCGGCGGCACCCACCAGGCTCTTGCGCACCTCATCGGCGAGCCGCCAGTTGACCGGCCCGGAGGACTGGAACAGCTCGAAGAGCTTGCCGAAGATGCTGTCGTCGCCGGTCACGGGATTTCCGGGCGCCGCGCCAGCTCGAAGACGAACTCGACGATGGCTCCGTCACGGTCGGCCTCGATGGTCACCGTATCGCCGGCGTGCAGCAGCCGCAGGTCGCTGATCAGCGCCTCCGAGGTGGTGATGACCTGCCCGTTCATGGAGACGATGACGTCCCCACGCCGCATTCCCGCCTCCCGAGCCACCGAGCTTCCGCCGGCAAATGCGGAGATCACGGCGCCTTCGGGCACCAGGGCGCCGTCCTCTCGTTCGCCGAGCTCGTTGCGCAGCTCCACCCCAAGGTAGGCATGCCGTACCTCGCCGATCTCGATGATTTCGGTGGTTATGCGTCGTACCAGCTCGACGGGCACCGCAAAGCCGATACCCTCGGCGCCGGCGGAGCTCACCCCGATGGCGGTGGTGATGCCGATGAGGCTGCCGGTGCTGTCGACCAGGGCCCCACCGCTCGAACCCTCGGTGATGGGGGCGTCGGTCTGCAACATCCCGTACAGGGAGAAGTCGATGTCGGTGTCGACCTGGCGCCCGAACGCCGACACCACCCCGACGGTGAGCGAGGCGCCGCCGGTCAGCCCGAGCGGGTTGCCGATGGCGATGGCGGTCTCGCCGATGGTGAGATCGGTGGTGCTACCGAAGTCAATGGGCACCAGATCGGGGACCTCGACCTCGAGCACCGCCAGGTCGGTCTCGGTGTCACTGCCCAGCACCGCTGCCGGGTAGATGGCGCCGTCCTGGAGCACCACCAGGGCGGACTCGGCGTCGGCGATGACGTGGTGGTTGGTGACGATGAGCCCGTCACCGATGACCACCCCGCTGCCACTGGCGAACGGGGAGAAGGTGGGGCCGAACTGGCCGTCGCCCACCTCCACCGAGACGATCGACGGGGTCACCTTGGTGGCCACCGCCACGGCCACCTCGGACACCGGTTCCTCGGAGACGGTGATCGACGGGCGGATCACCGAGGCGGCCCGTTCCACCACCGGCGCCGGGGGAGGAACGTCGTCGAAGGCCCCCAACGCCCAGGCACCGCCGATGGCACCGGCGGCGCCCACCATCCCGGCGACGATGGCCGGCAGCCACCAACGGGTGCGGGGTGGCGGTGGGGCCGGCTCGAAACCGGCGGCGACCGGTACCAACCCGGCGAAAGACACCGAGGTCTCGTCCGGGGAGTCGTCGGAGAGGTCGGGGTACGGGGCCGCAGGCGGGTCATTCCCCTTCTCCGGCTCGGCGGAGAGCTCCGGCCAGCACCGGATGGGCTGCACCGGCTGGGGGGCGGCGACGGGGTCGGGGCCGGTGGCGGCGCCGGGGTCGGTATCGGTGGCGGCGACCGGGTCGGGGTCGGCAGGGCCGGAGGCAGCGGCCGTGTCGACGACCGTGTCGGCATCATCCGCTGGGCGGTTCGGAGGTGTCACCAGCGGGGCGTGCTCGTCCCACCACACCTCGTCCGGCGAGTTGGTGGCCGCCTCCACGGGATCGGCCGGGGAGCTGTCCGTGTGGTGGGGGTCGTCGTAATGTGTGTGCTCGGGGGCGTCGCCGCCCGGGGTAGATTCCTCCACGGGGTGATTGTATGGCGTGGCAACCGGCTACACGGCGGGGTGACCAGATCGCCGTGTCCGCCCATCCCATCGACCCCTCCCGGGTCCTGGAGGCGGTGTCCGATCCTGGGTGCGGGGCCGTGGTGTTGTTCCTGGGCACGGTGCGGGACCACTCTGCCGGCATCGAAGGTGTCACTCATCTCGAATACGAGGCGTACGGTGGCGTGGTCGAGGGCAAGATCGCCGAGATCGTCGCCGAGGCGCGAGAGCGGTGGCCGGTGCGCCGCGTAGCGGCGGTGCACCGCATCGGCGAGCTTGGCGTCGGTGACATCAGCGTGGCGGTGGCCACCAGCTCGCCGCACCGACCCGACGCCTTCGAGGCTGCCCGCTACCTCATCGACGAGTTGAAGCACCGAGCTCCCATCTGGAAGAAGGAACACTGGCCGGGCGGCGGCGAATGGGTTCGTGAGGACCAACGTCCCTGCTAGCGGTGTTCCCTTTCAACGTTCACCCCGGTGGCTCCAGGCTGCCGGCTCCGGCGTCGTGGCGTTGGTGGCCGACCACCATCTCGGCGACCTCACGCACCATCGGGTTGCGATCGGTGGCGGCCGCCCGCAGCGCCGGCTCGATGGCGGGATGATCGAAGACGGTGAGGGCCACCACGGCACGCCGGCGTATCTGAGGGGGGCCAGCCACCAGCAGGTCGAGGAGGACCGGCACCGACGCCGGGTCAGCAAGCGAGCCCAGGGCGGCCACCGCCGCCTCCCGCACCAGCTTGTCGGCGCCGCCATCGATGGCGGCGGCGGTGACGGTGGCCACGATGGCTGCCGCCGGAGGCTGTTCCCCCAGGGCAGTGATCGCCGCCTCCACCACCCGGGGGTCCTCGTCACCGCAGGAGGCGAGCAGCGCCTGCACCACCACCGCCGCCTGCACGGCACCCAGGATCTCTGCGGCCTCGGCGCGTACCGCCCCATCGGGATCGTCAGCGAGCAGTGCCAGGAGGCGGTCGGTGATGTCGGTCTCGGCGACGCGTCCGGCCAGCAACGACACCGCCAGGCGGCGTATCGCCGCGTCGGGATCACCGAGGTGGTCGAGTGGGGAGGCAACCACCGCCGCCGCGTCCGCCGCGCTCATCGCCCCACAGTAAGCGGGCGGTCCTTGGTTTCATCCAAAGCCGATCCCATCCGCCCTAACCTACGAACGTTCGTTCGTGAGGAGGGGATCGCATGACCACCGCCCAGCGCAACCGGGACCTCGCCGAGCAGCAACGATCCCGCGACGACGTGGTCCGCGCCGCCGGGCGACTCTTCGCCGAACGCGGGTTTCACGGAACGTCGATGCGGCACCTGGGCAACGAGCTGGGGCTGCTCGGCTCGTCGCTGTACTCCCACGTCAGCGGCAAGGACGAGCTGCTGGTGGCGGTGGTGTCCCGCGGCGCCGCCCTGTTCCAGGCGCTGGCGGACGAGGTGCTCGCCTCCGAGCTCGATCCTCCGCAGCAGCTGCGGATGCTGGTCGAGGGCCACGTCGCCATCGTCGCCGACAATCTGGACGAGGCCAGGACCATCCTCAACGAGGCCCGCTTCCTGCCCGACACCGCCCGCCAGCCCATCGTGGCCATGCGAGACCGCTACGAGGCCGCCGTCCGTACCGTGATCGAACGGGGCGTCGCCACCGGTGACTTCACCGCCGCCGACCCGGGGCTGGCGGCGATCCTGGTGCTGTCGGTGCTCAACGCCTTCGAGCGCTGGTTCCGACCCGACGGCACCCGCACCCGGGAGCAGCTGGCCACCGACATGTACAGGTTTGTGCTGGGAGGTCTGCGATGACGTCCTCCGCACAGCCCCACCTGGTGGTGGCCACCGACGGTGGGGTAGCGACCATAACCCTCAACCGACCCGACCGGCTCAACGCCTTCACCGCAGACATGCTGACCGACCTGGGAACGACCCTGGAGCGGCTCGCCTCCGATGATGCCGTGCGCTGCCTGCTGATCACCGGGGCGGGACGGGGGTTCTGCGCCGGCCAGGACCTGGCCGACCGCAGCGTGGCCCCCGGCGACGAACCACCCGATCTGGGGGAGTCGTTGCAGAAGCGGTACAACCCGGTGGTCACCGCCATCCGCGCCATGCCCAAACCGGTGGTGATGGCGGTGAACGGGGTCGCCGCCGGTGCCGGGGCCAACCTGGCGCTGAGCGGCGACATCGTCATCGCCGCCCGCTCCGCCCGGTTCATCCAGTCGTTTGCCAGGCTGGGGCTGATCCCCGACTCGGGGGGCACCTACCTGCTGCCCCGGCTGGCCGGTCACGCCCGCACCATGGGGATGGCGCTGCTGGCCGAGCCGGTGG
>JACDBE010000264.1 GCA_013695075.1 Acidimicrobiia bacterium | reverse complement strand
GGGGTGGAGGTGGTCTACTTCGAGGAGCTGCTCATCGAGACCATCGAGGCCCAGGAGGTGCGGTTCGAGCTCCTCGACCAGGTGATCACCCCCACCGCCTGCGGGCCCCGGGTGGCCGAGCGCCTCGGCGCTCAGCTGCGGGAGGTTCCCAACGAGCAGGTGGTCGACGTGCTGGTGGGTGGTCTGCTGGAGCGGGAGTTGGTGGAGTGGGGCATTCAGCATCTGTACGAGGGTCTGGTGGCCGACCGCTTCCACCACGTGCTGCGGCCCCTGCCCAACCTGCTGTTCATGCGGGACAATGCCTCGTGGATCAATCGGGGGTTGTTGCTCAGCGTGTTGGCGACGCCGGCCCGGGCTCGGGAGTCGCTGTACATGCAGACCATCTACCGCCATCATCCCCGGTTCGCCGACGAGCGGTTTCGGGTGTGGTACGGCTCGGAACCCACCGACGTGTACCCGGCCAGCATCGAGGGTGGCGACGTGCTGGTGCTGGCCGCCGACACCGTGATCGTCGGTCTGGGGCAGCGCACTGCGCCGGCGGCCGTGGAGATGCTGTCGCGCCGGCTGTTCGCCGACGGCGAGGTGACCAAGGTGATCGTGGTGCACCTTCCCCACGACCGTTCGGTGATGCACCTCGACACGGTGTTCACCATGGTCGACGTCGATAAGTTCAACGTGTTCCCCGGGCTGCTGGAGTCGGTGGACGTGTACACCCTCAACCCGGCTCCGGGGGGGAAGATCTCCGTGTATCACGATCAGAGCCTGGTGGCGGCGCTGGCCTCCGCCTTGGGGAGGGACGACCTGGTGATGATCCCCACCGGCGGTGACGCCATCGGCCGGCTGCGCGAGCAATGGGACGATGGCAACAACACCCTGGCGCTGGCCCCCGGGGTTGTGGTCGCCTACGAACGCAACCAGGAGACCAATCGGAGGCTGCGCGATGGCGGCGTCGAGGTGCTCGAGCTCGACGCCAGCGAGCTGTGCCGGGGTCGGGGCGGGAGCCGCTGCATGACCCAACCGCTGCTCCGTGACCCCGTGTGACGTTGGTGCGGGTCTGGCTCCACCCGGCGACGGACGGTTACGCTTGGGGCCGTGAGCGACGGGCTGCAGACCGTGAGCACCTTTTTGCACCGCGACGAGGCGGACATCGCCTGCGCCCGGCTAGCCGCCGAGGGCATCCCCGCCATCGTCGTCGCCGACGACGAGGGCGGGCTCAGCGTCGGCTTCTTCACCGAGTTCCGTATCCGGTTGGTGGTGCGCGACGAGGACGTCCCCGGCGCCAGGTCCATCGTCTGCGACTGCGCCGAATGAGCTCCGGCACCTCGGCATCGCCGCCGGGCGGGCGGTCCGGCGGCGTTGGCCTCCCCGCCGGCCTCCCTGACGACGTCGGCGCCGCCATCATCCAGCACACCCGTTACTGCGCTCCTGACGAGGCGTGCGGCCTGCTCGGGGTCGACGGCGATGGATCGGTGGTCATCGCCTACTGCCTGCCCAACGTCCATTCGCAGCGGCGACGCCGCTTCACCGTCGACCCGGCGGGGCACTACCGGGCGATGCGCCACGCCGAGGCGCACGGTTGGTCCATCGGTGGCTCGTTCCACTCCCACCCCGGGGGACCAGCCATCCCATCACCGACCGACATCGCCGGGGCCTTCGATCCGACGTGGTGGTACGTGATCGCCGGCCCGCTGCCCCGACCCGAGGTTCGGGTCTACCGGATCGTCGCCGGGGTGGTCACCGAGGTGCCTACTGGCGTGATTGCTGCGGCCAGGAGGCCGGGAGCTGTCATGGCCGGGTCGACGCCGTGACGCTGTCGCTCGATGTCCTCGGGTGCCACGGCAGCGGGCCGTCGCGCACCCAACCGGCGTCCGGCTACCTGGTGCGCACCGAGACCACGTCGGTGTGGATGGACGCCGGCACCGGGACATTCCTCGAGCTGGGGCGTCGCCTCGACCCGGCCGCCATCGATGTGGTGACGATCAGCCATCTCCATGCCGACCACAGCTCCGACCTGTTCGGCTGGTTCCATCACCTGGCGTACTGCCGGCAGGTCGATGGGTCCATCCCGGTGCTGATGCCCCCCGGTGGACCCGACAAGGTGGCCGCCTTCCTCGGGCAGAGCGGCGACGACGACCCCGTCCACCAGGTGCTCGACATGATCGAGATGGACGACGGTGACCAGATGACCGTTGGCGACGTCCGGCTCCGGTTCGCCCCGGCCAACCATTCGGTGCCGTGTAACGCCACCCGCATCGAGCACGACGGTGCCTCCCTGGTCTTCTCCGGGGACACCGGGCTGGGCGGCGGCTTCCCCGACCTGGCCCGAGGCGCCGACGTCGTCCTCTGCGAGGCGGGTCTGGATGGGCCACGGCATCTCACCCCGTACCCGTTCCATCTCAGCCCGGCCGAGGCGGCGGACATCGCCGAGGGGGCCGGCGCCCATACTTTGATCTTGACCCATCTCGCCCCGGGGCTCGACCCGGAGGCGGCGGCAGAGTCGGCGAGCCTCCGCTTCAGCGGCGAGGTGCTGGTCGCCGAGCCGGGTCTGGTGGTACCGGTGCGGAAGCGAACGGGATGACACGGCAGGGCCGGGGGGTGGCCGAGCTGCGGCCCGTCACCCTTCACCGGGGCTATACCGAGATGACACCGGGTTCGGTGCTCATCGAGATGGGCGGCACCCGGGTGCTGTGCACGGTGTCCGCTGAAGACTCGGTGCCGTCGTGGTTGCGTGGCTCCAAGGAGGGTTGGCTCACCGCCGAGTACGCCATGCTGCCCGGCTCAGGCCGGCAGCGCATCTCCCGGGGGGCGATCTCGGGGGGTCGGGTCAAGGAGATCCAGCGGCTCATCGGCCGCTCGCTGCGTGCCGCCGTCGACCTGGCCGCCATGCCAGGCATCAGCCTCCAGGTCGACTGCGACGTCCTCCAGGCGGACGGGGGCACCCGGACTGCGGCGATCACCGGGGCCTGGGTGGCGCTGGCCGACGCCTGCGACACGCTGGTCGCCACCGGGCGAATCGCCGCCAGCCCGGTGACCGAGCACGTCGCCGCCGTTTCGGTGGGCATTATCGGCGACGACGTCCTCCTCGACCTGGCATACGCCGAGGACGTGGCCGCCGACGTCGACTGCAACGTGGTGATGACCGGTGGCGGCGATCTCATTGAGGTGCAGGGCACCGCTGAAGGTGACCCGTTCACCCGCAAACAGCTGGAGGAGATGCTCGACGTCGCCAGCGCCGGCATCGACCGGCTGGTCACTTACCAGCGGGAGGCCAGGGAGCGGTGACCGGTTCGGCGTGGCCGCATCGGATCGATCGGCTGGTGGTCGCCTCGCACAACCCGGACAAGATCGCCGAGATCGTGGCCATCCTTGGTGACCTGACGCCTCCCATCGAAGTGATGACCGGGCTTGCGTGGCCGGCGATCGCCGAAACTGAGCCCACCCTGGAGGGCAATGCGCTGCTCAAGGCGCACACCGTTGCCCGGCTCACCGGGATCGCCGCCCTCGGCGACGACACCGGTCTCGAGGTCGCCGCCCTCGACGGTGCCCCCGGGGTGACCACGGCTCGCTTCGCCGGGCCTGACGCCAGCTACGCCGACAACGTCGCCAGGCTGCTGGCGGTGATGGATGGTGTCGCCGAGCGCGCCGCTCGGTTCCGCACGGTTGTCGCCGTGGCCCTCCCCACCGGCGAGGCAATCACCGTCGAGGGGGTGCTCGAAGGTTGGATCACCGAACGGCCCCGTGGTGAGGGCGGATTCGGCTACGACCCGGTGTTCGCCGTTGGCGATCGCACCCTGGCCGAACTCGACATCGCGGCGAAGAACCGGATCTCGCATCGGGCGCTGGCGGTGCGGGCGGTGCGGGAAGCGCTGGCGGGTTGAGATGGCGTCGATCACCGTCGACGGGGTGACGGTCACCAAGGGAGACCGTCGCATCCTGGATGGTATCGACCTGTTCGTCGCCGACGGCGAGCTGCTGGCGGTGATCGGGCGATCCGGGTGCGGCAAGACCTCGCTGCTGCGCGCCGTCGCCGGTCTCGACCAGGTGACCGCCGGTGACGTACTGCTGGGCGGCGATGTTGTCACCAAGGAAACGCCGGCGCAACGGCGGCTGGCGATGGTGTTCCAGGACTCGGTGCTCTACCCGTTCCTCACCGTGCGCGGCAACGTCTCCTTCCCACTGGAGATGCAGCACCGTCCCGCCGACGAGGTGGCGTTGCGGGTAGCCGCCGAGGGCAGGGCGATGGGGATCGAGGAGCTGTTCGAGGCCAAACCGTCGCAGCTGTCCGCCGGTCATCGCCAGTTAGTCCAGGTGGCGCGGGCAATGGTGCGGGCCCCCCGGGCGTTGTTGCTGGACGAGCCGCTGGCGATGGTCGACGCCAAGGCCCGCGCCGCCATGCGGGCCGAGCTGCGCACCGTGCAGCAGGGCTACGGGGTCACCTCGCTGTACGTCACCAACGACCCGGTGGAGGCCATGGCGATGGGGGATCGGGTGGCGGTGATGTCCCACGGCAGGGTGATCCAGTTGGACAGCCCCACCGCGGTCTACGCCGCCCCGCGCACCATCGAGGTGGCCGAGGTCACCGGAGATATCACCTTGCTCACCGCCGAGGTCACCGCCGATCCCCCCGGGTTCTGGCTGGTGTGTGGTGGGCTCAGGCTGCGGGCGTGGCCCGCCGAGCTGGCCGGCCTGGTCGGTGGCACCGTGGTGGTGGGCATCCGGCCCGAGGGCGTCGTCCTCGGTGCCTCCGATACCGACGCCGCCACCACGGCGGGTACTGTCACCCGGGTGGGGACCGCGGGGTCGCACGACCTGGTCACCATCGACGCGTCCGGGTGCCAGCTGCAGGCCAGGACCAGACCGGGTGCGGTGCGCCCCGGCGAGCGGGTCGCGGTGGCGGTACGCCGCCACGTCGTCTTCCACCCGGTCACCGGCGAGCGCATCGGAGCCACCGACGCCTGAAGCGTGCGACAATCGGGGCGACGGGCTGTAGCGCAGCTTGGTAGCGCACCTGCTTTGGGAGCAGGGGGTCGCCGGTTCAAATCCGGCCAGCCCGACTGGATGGTGGCCCTGCTCTGTCCCCTACCTCATTCGTTTCCCCTCCCTTTTGGGAGGGGTGTCGAGCGGAGCGAGGCGGGGAG
>JACDBE010000262.1 GCA_013695075.1 Acidimicrobiia bacterium | reverse complement strand
TGCGGGCCACCGTGGCCGAGCAGATCGATGCCCAGGCGCGGGCCACCAGGGCGGTGGCCACCGTCACCGCCTTCCGCAGCATCACCGTGGTCCTCGGCGGTTGGGTTCCCGTCGTGTTGATCCTGGTTGCCGGGCCGTGGCTGCTCGATCGGGGGGCCACCGCCGGTGCCATCATCGGTGCCCTCTTCTACGTCTTGCAGGGGGTACAGCCGGCCCTCCAATCGCTGGTGGAAGAGCTGGGCGGGAGCGGGTTGTGGCTGCTGGTGACCCTCGACCGCCTCGCCGAGACCGCCTCCTCCCCCGACCCCATCGCAAGTGCCCGGCCCGCGGCCCGGGTCGGCCGGTGGCAGCCTGAGGGCCACGAGGTGCGGCTCTCCGGGGTGACCTTCCGCTATGGCCCGTCGGCGGAGCCGGTGATCGCTCGGCTGGACATGGTCATCCCCGAAGGTGATCACCTGGTGGTGGTCGGCCCCAGCGGCGCCGGCAAGTCCACCCTGGCCGGGCTCATCTCCGGGCTGCTGGCGGCGGAGGCGGGGGAAGTGTGCCTCGGCGGCGTCCCCGTCGGTCACCTCGACACCGCCACGCTGGCGGGGCTGCGGGTGCTCATCCCCCAGGAAGCCTATGTCTTCGCCGGCACACTCGGCGAGAACCTCGCCTACCTCAATCCCGACGTCGCGCGGGGACCCATGGACCATGCGGTCGATCTCCTCGGGGCTTCAGAGCTGGTGGAACGGCTCGGTGGGTACGACGCCGAGCTGCGGCCGTCTTCGCTGTCGGCCGGCGAACGCCAGCTGCTCACCCTGGTGCGCGCCTACCTGTCACCGGCCCCGATCGTGGTGCTCGACGAGGCCACCTGCCACCTCGATCCTGCCGCCGAGGCGATGGTGGAGGTGGCATTCGTGACCCGGCCGGGAACGCTGATCATCATCGCCCATCGCATCAGCTCGGCGTTGCGGGCGGAGCGGATCCTGGTGTTGGACGGATCGGCCGCCAACCTGGGCACCCACGAGGCCCTGCTCGATGAGTCGCCGCTGTACTGCGACCTCATGGGCCACTGGGTCTAACGAACCCGATTCTTAGGACGGAACGGGCCGCTGGCGGTGCGTTTCGGCCCTAAGAATCCTCGCCAAGCGATCGCCGCAGCCGCTCCAGGCGCCCCTCCCACTCCGAACCCACTCCCGCCACCCACGAGGTCATCTCGGCGAGAGGGTCGAGGACGGCGGCGTAGCGGACCTCCCGGCCCACCGCGGTGCGCTCCACCAGACCGACCCCGCCGAGGGCTGCCAGATGCTTGGCCACCGCCTGGCGGGTGACGGGGAGCCCGGCAGCCAAAGTGGTTGCCGATGCTGGGCCATGTGACGACAGTCGTTCGAACAGGGCGCGGCGGGTGGGGTCGGAAAGGGCGGCGAACAGGGGTTGGGGGTCGGTCACGCCGCCTGCGTAACGTAGACCGGAGCCCATGAGGTGATGGTGTACTCCAGCATCCGCTCGGTGACGGTGACAAGGACGCCAGTATGGAGGGGCTCGATGGCGATGGTGACCTGCGATGGTTCGCCGTCGGGCCGCCGCCACGCCCAGGTGATGGAACGTCCCGGCTCGACCCCTTCGACCAGCCCGATGGCGTCCCCATCCGGCACCGTCACCGCCCCGCCGGGCCGGGGCACCACGCTGACACCGAGCCACTCCCCGGCGAGGTCGCCGTCGACGATGCGCCGCCACACCTCCTCGGGTTCGGCGGCCACCTCGACGCTGCGTTCGATCTCGGGCAAGGGGTGTTCGCTCATGATGTGCAACTTAGCAGTTGCCTCTCCTGCTACGGTGACGCAACCAGCGAGTTGCACAACGAGGAGACCGTGATGTTGATCCCCACCGTCGTCGAGCAGACCACCCGCGGGGAACGGGCCTACGACATCTACTCACGCCTGCTGGGGCACCGCATCGTGTTCCTCGGTAAACCGGTCGACGACGACCTGGCCAACCTGATCGTCGCCCAGCTGCTCCACCTCGAATCGGAGGATGGGGACAAGCCGGTTGCCCTCTACATCAACTCGCCGGGCGGGTCCGGCGACAGCATGTTCGCCATCTACGACGCCATGCAACACATCCGTCCCGAGGTGGCGACCACGTGTATCGGCATGGCGGCGTCGGCGGCGGCGGTGATCCTGGCGGGAGGAGCGGGCGGCAAGCGCGCCATCCTCCCCAACGGTCGGGTGATGATCCACCAACCCCACATCGGCGGCATCGGCGGGCAGGCATCCGACATCGCCATCCACGCCGCCGAGATCGTGCGGCAGCGGGAGCTGGCCAACGAGGTGCTGGCCCGGCACACCGGCCAGAGCATCGAGCGGATCCGGGCCGACACCGACCGTGACCGGTGGATGACCGCCGCCGAAGCCGTCGAGTACGGTCTGGTCGACCGCATCCTCTCCCCCGCCACCGTCCCGGCAGGTCTCGGTGGCGCCACATCCGCTGGGGACCTGGGCGGCTGATCGGCTGGTTCATCCAGCTGCGCGCCGCCGGCGACGACGGGGGAGCTGGTCCAACTCTCGATGGCTCGACAGCGGCACCCCAGCGGCGCCCCAGCGGTGCGGTGGCTGCGACCACATCGCCTTCCTCAAGGTGGTTGCCCTCGGTGGGGTGAGCCTGTGGTTGCGAGGGGAGACTCCGAGGCCGGTGGCGGAAGGCACCACGCCGCCGGACGGACCAACGTTGCTATGGCGACGAGAGGTGATCGGGGGGCTCGCCTCGTGTCTGTCGAGCGGCGACCAGGTTCTCGTCGATGACGAGAGGGACCATCTCGCTGACCGCTTGTCATGACTCCCGACGGTGACGCACCGGTCTCCCTGGGCACCATGTGGACAGATGGGAACGAAGCATCCTCCGCGTCGATCCGGCGAGCGCGAGCGCCACGGTGTTCGTCGAGCAAGGCGTCCTAGAGGAGTCACCTGCTGGCGCTGCCATACAGGACGGCACTGTCATCATGACCACTATCTCTGGCCTCGTGGCGTTCGACCTCGCCGATGGTTCCCAGCTGTGGTCGTGGATTTCACCCGCTCGTGTCGTTGATCGAGCCGCCATCACGTCAGGGTTCGCCGTGGTCCCGACCGGGAGACCGCTCGGCCATCGGCCTCGCCTTACCGTGACCAGACGAGGTCACGGGATGTCCGGCAGGGTGCCCGCAGCGAGGCGTTCATCGTCCGCCGAGGAGGGCGAAATCCGCTCATCGCATCTTCTCCCCTGCCACCGTCCCCGCAGCCACACCGCAACCGCCAATGTGCCCAACGTCCGCTGTCCGGCCGCATCCGCGCTGACGTTCCCGGCTACACGCGCTACCTCCCGGCTCCACAGGAGCTAGGAAAGGTCCTTGTCCTCCATCTCCCAGGCGTGATCGAGGACGTGATAGGCGGTATGGCGGAGGAGGAACGGGAGCGTCCAGCTTCGGCCAGCCTTCTTCCCAGCTTCGTTGTACTCGCGGAATGCGGCGAGGTACCGCTGGCGGTGAGTACGGAGTCCCTTGGGCGTAAGCATGACTTCTCGAGGGGTGGGCACCCCGATCTTCTTGGCGAAGTCACCCCCCTCGGTACCGAAGGTGTGGGCGATGATCTCGTCACGGTCGCGACCGCCCCCGCGAGGGCCCTTCATCATCTCGGGCGAGACGCGCGCGCCGACGTCGTCGAAGACGCGCCAGGCCGCCTCGAGCAGCGCGAGCTTGCGCTCGAGCTCCTCGTCCGGCATCGGTCCCTGCTCCAAGGAGGACGCGGCGAAGGAAATACCCCAGAAGTCGGTCGACCCGACGCCGACTTCGTCCTCCACGATATCGAGGGCGCCGGCGGCATCGAACTCGGACTCGAGGCCGGCGTGGCGGGCTACCGTGCGGTATCGCGCGCGGTATGCCTCGAGCGTGTCGACGGCGGCTTCGGCGGTCTTAGCGCCGCGACTCCAGCCTGGCCAGTCGATGGCAAAGGCGACGACCCTCTTTCCTTTCGGGCCGTGCTGAATGACGGTGCGTATCGGCATCTGCGAAATTGTACCGGCGGTTCTCGGCAGTGGCCGATCCGATCGAGCTGGGCAGCTGATTCAGCCCGCCGCTTCGGCGAGGCCAGCATCGAACGTGTGTTCGGCTAGGGTATCGCTATGTCCCAACTGCGCTGGCAGATCGCCGATCTCCCCAACCCCCAGCTCCGCATCATCGACCAGGCTCAACACCGGGTCGGCGCCGGTCGGTACCAGGGGCTGGAGTTCCTCGAGGTCGAGGCCAAGCGCATCGTCAACACGCTCAAGCAGCCCGGAGGCCTCCGCTTCTCCCACACCATCAACGTCTACCGGGGCTGTTCGCGCGCCTGCACGTACTGCTTCGCCCGGCCCACCCACGAGTACCTGGGGCTGGGATTGGGGACGGACTTCGAGACCAAGATCGTGGTCAAGGTAAACGCCGTCGACGTGGTGCGAGCCGAGACGGCGCCGCACCGGTGGGGTGGCCAGCTCATCGCCATGGGCACCAACACCGATCCCTACCAGGCCGCGGAGGGGCGCTACCGGCTGACCCGGGGCGTCATCGAGGTGTTGGGGCAGCGAGCCAACCCGTTCTCCATCCTCACCAAGTCACCGCTGGTGCTGCGCGACGTGGATGTCCTCACCGCCGCCGCCGCTCGCACCCAGGTGAGGGTCGACTTCTCGGTGGGCACCCTCGATGAGGCGGTGTGGCGAGAGACCGAGCCGGGGACAACCCATCCCCGGAAACGCATCGAGGCGGTAGCTCGGCTCAACCGGGCCGGGATCCGCAGCGGGGTGCTGATCGGTCCGATCCTCCCCGGGATGTCGGACTCGCCCCGACAGATCGGGGCCGTGGTCGCCGCCGCCGTCGAAGCCGGAGCGGTGAGCGTCGGATGTGTCCTGCTCCATCTCAAGCCGGGTCTCCGCCGCCACTTCCTGGACTGGATCGATCGGCACCACCCCGAGCTCACCGAGCGCTACGGGGAGTGGTACGGCACCCGTTCCTACGCCCCCACCGCCGAGCAACGCCGCCTGTCGGCCCTAGTGCGCCGTCTGACCCACGCTGCCGGCGGCGATGTTTCCGTCCGTCCCCGCCGCCGCCCGCCAGCGACCCGTACTCCTCCCTCCCCTCGCCAGCTGACCCTCGGCGAGTAGCCCGATCCCCTACCCGCCTCGCTTTGCTCGTTTCCCCTCCCAAAAGGGGCTCTCCTGCTCCTTCCGTGGGTCATGTTCGGCCGGGGAGTGGGGGTCGGTGGCCGCCGAGGGCGAGGAAGGCGAGGGCGATGAGGGCTTCGGGGTTCTTGAACCCGTAGGCGATGCGGGTGAGGAGCCCGGATCTTGGCGTTGATTGATTCGATGAGGGCGTTGGAGAGCCCGTTGTCGAGGGAGGCGTCGATGGCGGCGCGGTGTGTGACGATCCGTCGTTGCAGGGCAACGAAGATGGGGATCCGGCAGCGGCGGGCCCAGATGACCCAGCGGTCGAGGGCCTCCTTGCCGGCTCGGCCTTTGAGCGCAAACACGGTTGCGTAGCGGGCGTGTTTGAGGACCCGGGCTTGCCGGTGTCCGCGTTGCGGTGCGTCCCCGTGGCGGCCGGCCCGCCGGACGGCGAGCCTCGGTGCGGGCAACGGCCCTAGCGTCGTTCCAGGCGGCCCGGCGCTCCTCGTCGAGGGCTTCGGTCGCCCCCTGCACGATATGAAACGGGTCGACGCACTGCACCGCCGTTGGGCACCGCTCCGCCACCACCGCCGCGATCCAGGGGGCAGCATCGGCCGACACGGGCGTGATCAGGCAGCTGCGTTGGTCGCCGAGCTGGTCGAAGAAGCGGCGTAGCGTCGCTTCGTTACGGCCCACCGCCGCCCACACCAACCGGCCGGTGTCATGATCGACGACAACGGTCAGGTACCGGTGGTTCCGTTTCCACGACACCTCATCGATCCCGATCCGTCGCAACCCGTCGAGACGGTCGACACGAGCGTCAATGTCGACCCGCACCCGGGTGATGATCGAACCCACGGTCCGCCACGCGATACGCATCAGCTCGGTGACAGCCGTCTTGGAGCACTGCACCGCCAACCAGGCAACCGTGTCATCGAAGTGCCGGGTATGACCAGCGCCGTGACGGGCCCACGGCACCCCGATCACCGTTGGACCGTGAACCCGGCACTGCACCCGAGGAGCGTCCGCTTCGAGCCACACCTGACAGATACCCAGATCCAGGCTCCGCCACCGCCGTCGACCCTCACCACGGTCATACCACGGGGATCGACGACCACAGCCCGCAACAACGCTGCACACTGCGATGCGGGCGCACCGCCACCGTCACCGCGTCGCCATCGATACGCACACTCTCGATCGTCGTGGCCGACAACGCCAACAACCGCTGCCATAGTCTCCTACCTTGCACCCCGTCCTGCCTTCCGTCTCGGAGCCGTTGAACAGCACCGAAACGTAAACGGCGGACGGGGTGCACCCGCGGATCGACCCCAACCACCCACGGATACGGCAGGAGAGTCCCAAAAGGGAGGGGAAACGATCTGGCGAGGGGGAAACAGAAGCTCAACTCAGTTCCAGCCTGGCCAACGCCCCGGCCAGCAACGCCAACCCAGACCCTCGCGACGCCTCCGGCAACTCGGCGAAGTACGTCCTCACCGCCGACGCGAACGCAGTCGCCTCAACTAACCGGACGTTTCGTTTGTTGAGTGGTCGGATCCGTTGCCGTTGCTGGGGGTTGCGGCGTGTTTGTGTCTGGTTTTCTGGGGCTCGGTCCCTGGCTCAACGGTCCCATCTCCGACCGGTTCAGGTAGTGGAGTCGGTTCAGGTGTCTGGTCGTCGGGCACGCGGATCCTCTATCGCTCGGAGGCCGAATCGTAGCTATCCGCTCGCATCGCCGCGGGAATCTTCTCAACGATCAGGGCCATTGCGAACATGAAGGGCAGGCTGCACCGGTGGTTGCAAACGACCGGCCATGATGGCCGGGTAAGCCCGCAGCAATCGACCGGTGGAGGTTCAGATCATGGCAGGTCGTCCGGATCCGTGCGGTGCAGCAGGGGACCTCCGTGAACGCCGTCGTGCGCCAGTACCTCTCGGACTATGCAGGTCGACAGGGTGCCTCGAGACCATCGGGAGGTTCTTGGAGATCGAGGCGCGTTCCGGAGCATCAAGCGGTCCCTAGGGTAGAACGTGGGCCCGCGACGAGCTGCATGACCGGTAGGGCGTGCCAGACGGTGTTGACCTAGGACCTCTCGCACGGCTCGACCATCGGAGGACGAGCGGTAGCTCTTCGTCGGCGGCATCAGACGTGAAGCGAGCACACGGCCCAGCAGCTGGGGCCCCTGGGCGAGATCCAACTCGTCGACGAGCAAGTGACCTAGCTCCGCTTGCCCCGCTTCGCCTTCTTGTCGAGGCGCTTCTGCTTGAGGTCGCGGGTGGCTTCCTTCTTGGTGCTCTTGCCGCCCTTGTCCTTGTTTGCCATCATTACCTCCAGACCGGCCACCGAGACGGCGGCAGCGTCCTCTCACGTAACTTCGAGTGGTCGGGCTGGCCGGATTTGAACCGGCGACCTCTTGACCCCCAGTCAAGCGCGCTGCCAAGCTGCGCCACAGCCCGTTGCCGTGCATGGTACACCCGACCAATCTCGAGCAGGGATCGACGTTCA
>JACDBE010000246.1 GCA_013695075.1 Acidimicrobiia bacterium | reverse complement strand
GCTTGTCGGCGTCGACAATGGCCCCGGGATGCTCGAGGCCTTCGCGGCGCGGGCCGAGGTGACGGGTGCGGATCACCGCGGGGTCGCCGGCCAGTGGCCGGACGTGACTGCGGCATGCCCCTCGGCGGACGTGGTGGTCTGCCACCACGTGCTCTACAACGTGGCCGAGCTGGTGCCCTTCGCCCAAGCGCTGACGGCGCGGGCGCGGGGACGAGTGGTCGTGGAGATCACCGGCGTTCATCCGCTGGTGTGGTTGGCGCCGATCTGGGAGGGCATCCACGGGTCGCCGCGCCCGCGCGGTCCCTCGGCGGACGACGCGTCCGAGGCCTTGCAGGATGCCGGCATCAACCTGCGCCGGACAACATGGAGTCGTCCGTTCACGCTGGCGCAGGGCACCGAGGACGCAGTGGTGTTCCTGCGTCGCCGGCTGTGCGTCGGCCCGGACCGCGACGTCGAGATCCGCACCCTTCTTGCCGAACACCCCCCACCGGACGAGCGTGACGTGGCGACGCTGTGGTGGGATGGCGCCGCCACCTGACGGGGCTGGCGCCGCGCCAGGGCGATACGGTTGGAGGGGACGGCCTTCCTCCGGTGACCCGGCGGTCGTACCGTGAGGCGGGCCGCATGGAGCGAGGCGCCGGAGAGGAGCACACGTGGCAGACCTGCAGGAGGCTTTGGAGCGGTTGCGACTGGTGGAGAGCGCTTCCACCCCGGTGCTGTCGGTGTACCTCGAGCTTGCCCCTGAGCTGACCGAGAAGCGCTCGATCGGCGCCCGCATCCGCGACCTGCTCGATCCCATCGGCAAGCTGGCGGCCTCGGGTGACCTGGATCGTCGATCCTCGAAGTCGCTGCGCTGTGGGGTGCAGCGGGCCATCGGTATGGCCCCCGACCTCACCACCGAGCTCGGCCGGGGGGTGGCGCTGTTCATCTGCGATGAGCTGGGTCTCGACGAGCAGCTGACGATGCCCCGCCGCATCTGGGACTGCGCCATTGCCGGGCCCCGGCCATACCTGCGACCGCTACAGGCGGCGATCGACTCCTACCGCAGGGTGGCCTCCGTGGTCATCGACGGCAGGGGTGCCGAGATCGTGGTGTCCCACATGGCAGCGGAGGTCGAGCGGCAGGCGATCGAGGCCGAGGAGTTGCGCAAGTCGGATGTGGCCGGGTGGCACGGGCTCGAGGAGTACCGCCACCGCCACCACGCCGAGGAGGTGCGCAACCACCTGTTCCGTGAGGTGGCGGCGCGGCTCGATCGTCTGCGGCGCGACACCGGTGTCGATCTGGTCCTGGTGGGGGGCCAGGTGGAGGTGACCCAGGCCCTGCTGCCCTTCCTCGACGAGCGGGTGCGGGAGATGACCGATACCTTCGTCGCCGACCTGCACACGCTGACCCCGGCGGTGCTGGCGGCCACCGTCTCCGAGCTGGAGCAGGCCCACCGGCAACGCGAGGAGATACGACATGTCGACGAGACGTACGCCACGGCGGCGGCCGGCGGTCTGGCGACCATCGGTGTGAACGGCGTGCTCAAGGCGGCGCACCATCGGGCGGTGTCCCTGCTGCTCATCGACCATGGTGCCTGGCGCGATGGCATGGTCTGCTCCGATTGCGGAGCGCTGGCCCTACCGGCACCGGCCTGCCCCCAGTGTGGCGGGGAGACAGAGGTGGTGCCCGACGTACTCGAGGCGTTGTCTCGCTCGGTGATCGATGCCGGCGGGGTGGTGGAGCACGTCGACGGGTCGAGGCAGCTGACCGACGACCTGGTGGCCGCCCGGCTCCGCTTCGTCTCCTGGGCCTGACCGGGCTGGGTGTCAGCGCCTGAGAAGCCGCGAGATCACCCACAGGGCTGCGGCCACCGCGGGGAGCACCCAGTTGAGGTCGGGGACGATGACCGGGGGGGATTGGCGGCCGGTGCGTTCCAACACCACGTCACCGTTGCGGCGACGGGCTGCAACGGCCAGGGGCCCAGGGGCGGCATTGGCGGTGGCGACCGGTCTGTTCGCCAGGTCGTCGAGCCAGGGTCCCGGCGTCGCCGCCACCCACACTGCGCCCTCCTGCTTGCGGTAGCGCAGCAGGGTGGTGCGATGGTCGCTACCGGTGCCGGTGCTGGTCACCAGCAGCAGCCAGCGGCGTCCGATCAGCCACCCGAACCCGAGCCGGAACAGCACGGTGACCAGGCGGGCGGACAGGGGAGGGCGGGACATGGACCCCGAGGCTACCGGCGCCCTTGCAGGCGCCCCCATCCGGAGCGGTCTCCCGGTCCGGTCGTCTCCCGGCCACATCCCTCTCCCCATCCAGAACAGAACGGCCGCTGCGGGGCAGGGGCCCTACATGCGGAGGAGGGCCGACCAGCGCCTAGTCGCCGGCGCAGCCGGCGAAGTAGGCCCGGGCAAACACAAGGTTGGCCGGTCATGCCGGCAAACGCGGACGCCCGGACGGGAGGGAGGGCCGGTCGGGACGGATCCCCCGCCGGATGTACTCCGGCTGCACCCATCCCGCCCGGTCTCCCCCCGTCCAGTCCACCAATTCCGTCCGGTCCCCCCACAGTCCCCCTGTGCCTTCCGGTCCCCCAGTCCCGGTCCGGTCCCCCCCGGTCCAGCCCGGTCCTGCCCACCACCGTTGGAGTCCTCGGTCCGGATGACCCGGACGAGATTGCCCCGTCGGTGTCGACTCCGCTTACGGCGGAGCGACATCTCGTTCGGAGCAACCCCAGCCAGCGGATCGGCAATCTTTAGGGGAGTTTTTCGCGCTCTCGACTGGTGCGGTACCGTGGGTCCGTGCTCTCCAACCGCCGCATCGCCGCCTACCTCCAAGAGCTCGCCGAGCTGGTGGCGTTGGAGGAGGGAAGCGCTCAGGCGTTCCGGGCACGTGCCTACGAGAAGGCCGCCGGGGCGGTGCGGGATCATCCGGCGGCCGTTGCCGAGCTGCCCCTTGCCGATCTCCAGGCGATCCCCGGGCTGGGAAAGGCGACCGTCACCAAGATGCGGCAACTGATCGACACCGGGTCGATCGACCAGCTCGACCGCCTCCGTTCCCTGTTCCCACCGGATTTCATCGAGCTCACTCGAATCCCCGGCGTCGGGCCCAAGACGGCGCTGATGCTGCGCGACCGCCTTGGCGTGGGCAATGTGGACGATCTGCGTGCCGCCATCGCTGCCGAGCAGGTGCGGGAGCTGCCCGGGATGGGGGCCCGGTCGGAGGAGAAGATGTCCAGGGGCATCGAGCGGCTCGGGCTGCACGGCAAGGCCCGCCGCACCCCCATCATCCAGGCGCTGCCCGTGGCCCGGGAGTGCGCCGCCTACCTGGCCGGGCTCGACGAGGTCACCGAGGTGCAGGTGTGCGGCAGCCTGCGACGCTTCAGCGACACCATCGGCGATGTCGACATCGTGGTCTCCTCCGAGCTCCCGGCGGCGGTGATGGCGGCGGTGGTGGCCATGCCCGGCGCCGCCGAGGTCATCGCCAGCGGGGGTACCAAGACCTCGGTGCTGACCGATCGGGGCCTCCAGGTCGACGTGCGGGTGGTGGCCCCCGCTCAGTTCGGGGCGGCGTCGGTGTACTTCACCGGCTCCAAGCAGCACAACATCGAGCTGCGGCAGCGGGCCATGGCGGCGGGCCTGCTGCTCAACGAGTACGGGTTGGAGGACGTCGAGAGCGGCGAGGTGGTGGCCGCCGCCACCGAGGAGGGGGTGTACCAGGCCCTGGGGCTGGCATACGTGCCCCCCGAGATTCGAGAAGGGGTGGGTGAGGTGGCGCTGGCCGCCGAGGATCGGCTTCCCCACCTGGTGGGTGTCGACGACATCCGTGGTGACCTTCATGTCCACTCCGCCTGGTCCGGTGACGGGCGCAGCCCGCTGGCGGAGATGATCGCCGCCGCCGCCGACCGGGGGCTGGAGTACGTGGGGATCACTGAGCACGGCGAGGACCTGGCCATCAACGGGCTGTCCCGCCAGCAGATCGCCGCCGAACGGGAGAGCCTCGACGAGCTGCGGTTGCTGCATCCCGACCTGACCATCCTCCACGGGGCCGAGCTCAACATCGCCGCCGACGGCGGTGTCGACTACGACGACGAGGTGCTGTCCCGGTTCGAGTGGTGCGTGGCCAGCGTCCACTCCCAGTTCGATCTGACCCAGGCGCAACAGACGATGCGGGTGATCCGAGCCATCGAGAACCCATGGATCGACGCCATCGGGCACCTCACCGGGCGCCGCATCGGCAAGCGCCCCGGGATCGACCTCGACTTCGCTGCGGTGTTCGCCGCCGCCGCCGACACCGGCACCGCCCTCGAGATCAACTCGCACCTCGATCGTCTCGACGTTCCCGCCCCGGCGTTGCGCCAGGCGATGCAGGTGCCCGGGCTCCGCTTCACCATCTCCACCGACAGTCACCACGTGCGTGAGTTCGGCAACATCGTCTGGGGAGTCGCCAACGCGAGGAGGGGCTGGGTGGAAACCGACCGAGTGGTCAACACCTTGCCAAAGAAGGCGTTTCTAGCCTGGCTGAAGTCTCGCCGCAGTCGCAGCTGACTTCGGGTGGCCATTCAAACTTTGAGCACTTTTCATCGCATAGCGATGAAAAGTGCTCAAAGTTTGCGAAAGTGCCGGAGATAGCGGCCCTTGGCCACGTTATGGTGAGTCTCGGTGGTGGGGAACGGTGATCTGGGCGAAGGCCCGTTCCGAACTCTTTCCAACCGGTTCACAGCGAGGTCAGGACCGATGTATATGGCGAGCGCGACGGTGTCGCGGCAGGCGGCCGGGGTGAGGAAGCTGGCGGGATACGCCGGAATCGCCACGGCCGGGCTGGCTCTGGGGCTAACCGAGCTGGCCGCCGGGCTCAGCGAGGGGGTTCCCTCGGCGGTGTCAGCGGTGGGGGCCCATCTCATCGACATCGCCCCGGGCCCGGTGAAGGACTTCGGCATCAAGGTCTTCGGGACCGCAGACAAGGGCGCCCTGGGAATCGGCACCGTCTTGATCAGCCTGGTCCTCGGGTTCTTCGTGGGGCGGGCGGCGCTGAAACGACCCTTGGTGGGGATGGCCGCCTTTGCCGCCCTGGCGGTCGTCGGCATCGCCACCGCCTTCGGTGAACCGTCATACGAACCCGCCACCACGGTGATCGCCATCGCCGCCTCGGCGGGTATCGCTGGCTTCGTCCTGCGCCGCCTACTGGCCCGGATCGACGCCGCCCCGGCACCGGGCCCAACGGACGGGGTTCCCGGTGACGGGGGGCGCCGCCGCTTCATCGCCGGCACCGTCGGGGTGGGCGCGGCCGCTGCCCTCAGCGGGTTTGCCGGGCGCAGCCTGGTGATCCGGCGCTCCGAGGAGGTGCGTACCAGCATCGCCCTCCCCGTCGCCGCCGATCCGGTTGCCGCCCCTGGTTCCGCCGCCTCGTTCTCGGTGAACGGCCTCACTCCGATCCTGGTGCCCAACGACGACTTCTACCGCATCGACACCGCCATCGTGGTGCCTCGACCCGACGTGGAGTCCTGGTCGCTGCGGTTCACCGGAATGGTCGACAGCCCGTTCGAGCTGTCCTATGCCGACCTGCTCGCCATGCCGCTCGTCGAGGAGTACGTCACCCTGTCATGCGTCTCCAACGAGGTGGGCGGTCGGCTGGTGGGCAACGCCAGCTGGCTGGGGGTGCCGCTCGCCGATCTGCTCGAGCGGGCCGGCGTTCAATCGGGTGCCGACCAGCTGGTCGGTCGTGCGGTGGACGACTTCACCGTCGGTTTCCCCACCGAGGTAGCTCTCGACGGCCGCAAGGCGCTGGTGGCGGTGGGCATGAACGGCGAACCGCTGCCGCCGGTTCATGGTTTCCCCGCCCGGCTGGTGGTGCCCGGTCTGTACGGGTACGTGTCGGCGACCAAGTGGCTCAGCGAGATCGAGCTGACCACCTGGGACGCCTTCGACGCCTACTGGGTGCCGCGGGGATGGGCCAAGGAGGGACCCATCAAGACCCAGTCCCGCATCGACGTCCCCGGCGACGGGCAGACGGTTACCGGAGCTGCCTTGGTGATCGCCGGGGTGGCATGGGCACCCACCAGGGAGATCGCCGCCGTCGAAGTCCGCATCGACGACGGGGAGTGGATGCAGGCAGAGCTGACCGAGCCGCTCAGCACCGCCTCCTGGGTGCAGTGGATGGTGACCACCAACCTCGACCCAGGGACGACCACCTGCCAGGTGCGGGCCACCGACGGCACCGGCGAAACCCAGACCGAGATGCGCACCCCGGTGGCTCCCGACGGCGCCAGCGGCTGGCACACCATCGAGTTCAACACAGCCTGATTCCTATTGGGGGGAGGGCAGGCCCTCCCCCCAGCCCCCTCCCAGGGCGATCTTGGCGGCGGTTCGGTTGTCGGCTCAGCGTGGTTCGCCCCTTGCGGGTGCATCCTGGGTACATGGCAACGGTCACGACCATCAACGAAGTCCTCGACGGCCATGTGAGCTTCGACCTCAACGCCCCCATTGCCCAGCAAGACTCGACTCAGCCGCATGAACTCTTGTCACAAATCCGGGGGCGCCGCCCCCAAGAGATCTAGGACCGAAACGGGCGGCCAGGCCCGTTTCGGTCCTCAGGATGGGCGCGCCGAGCCCTCGCCCACGTCGGCACCCCCGGCTCGGCATCGATCCGTCGTATCCTGGATGTGGTGACCGCCAACGAACCCTCCGCCGAACCGCAGCACCTGACCCCGCAGGTGGTCGGCGAAGAACCCGAGGCCGAGGGCGATGGCTCGCGAGTCATCCATGAGCCGTCCAAGCTGATCCGGATCGCCTCGATGACAAGGGCGATGCTGGAGGAGGTGCGCCAGGCGCCTCCGGACAACGCCGGTCGCCGCCGTCTCAGCGACATCTACCACCGCAGCTTCGACCAGTTGCGGGAAGCGTTGAGCGACGACCTCACCGCCGAGCTGGAGACCCTGTTCGTCCCCCTTGGTGACAAGGACGCCACCGAGTCCGAGCTACGCATCGTGCAGGCCCAGCTGGTGGGGTGGCTGGAGGGTCTGTTCCACGGGATCCAGGCATCGCTCTACACCCAGCAGGCCGCCGCCGCCGCCCAGCTCGAGGAGATGCGCCGCCGCCGGGCGATCGATCCTTCGGGCAGAACCGCCCCGCAGCCAGGCCAGTATCTCTGAGCGGGGCCAAGCGCGGTTGTCGAGGATAGGCCCTGGTGCGCTAGCATCACGTGCATGCGCACGACCATCACCATCGACGACGACATACTGCTAGCCGTCCAGGAGCGTGCTCGGCGAGAGAGACGCACCGCCGGGCAGGTGCTGTCCGATTTGGCTCGCGATGCACTCACGGGTCGGCATCTGGCGACCGACGGAGGCTCGGTGGAGCGGCATGGATTCCGGCCCCTTCCGCCCCGAGGTGTGGCCGTCTCCAACGCCCTAATCGACCGTCTCCGCGAAGACGAACCGGAGTGACCCGGGCGCTTCTCGACATCAACGTGCTGCTGGCGTTACTCGATGCAGATCATGTCAATCACGACCTCGCCCATCGATGGCTCGACGACGAGATCGAGACCGGCTGGGCCTCCTGCCCGATCACCGAGAACGGCTTCGTGCGGATCATCAGCCAGCCCCGCTACCCCAGCCCGGTGCCACCGGCACAGGCCATCGGGCTGCTTGGCGCGGCGTGCGCCACCGAGCACCATGCCTTCTGGCCGTGCGACCTCAGCCTGCTGGAAGCACGCCTGGTTGATCGCACCCGGCTACACGGTCCCCGACAGGTGACCGACGCCTACCTGCTGGCGTTGGCAGTGGCTCACGGCGGGCGGTTCGTCAGCTTCGACCGCTCGCTCACGCTGGCTGCCGTGCCTGATGCCACTGGGGCCCACCTGGTTGTCCTGTAGCTCGCTCGGGGGGTCACCGTCCCGGGGCGGGGTGGCGGAGGGCGGCCTGGGCGGCGGCGAGACGGGCCACGGGGATGCGCGGCGGGCTGCACGACACGTAGTCGATGCCGGCACGGTGGAAGAAGTCGATCGAAGTCGGGTCGCCGCCATGCTCGCCACAGACTCCAACCACCAGCTCGGGATTGACCCTCCTCCCCTCCGTGATCGCCATCTCGATGAGGCGCCCCACGCCGTCGCCGTCGATGGTGACGAACGGGTCGCGGCGCATGATCCCCTGCTCCAGGTAGGTGCGCAGGAAGGCCTCCTCGGCGTCGTCACGGCTGATGCCCAGCGTGGTCTGGGTGAGGTCGTTGGTGCCGAAGGAGAAGAAGTCCGATTGCAGCGCCAGCTCCCCGGCTACCAAGGCGGCGCGGGGCAGCTCGATCATGGTGCCAACGGTGACCTCCAGCTGCCGCCCGGCGTAGTGGACCTCCTCGTCGATCATGTCCCGGATCAGGTGCAACTCCTCCACCGACCCCACCAGCGGGATCATCAGCTCCAGCCGGGGGTCGCCGCCCTGGTCGAGCCGGCGCCGCACCGCCTCCAGGGCGGCGAGCACCTGCACCCGGTAGATCCCGGGGATGACCACCGCCAGCCGCACCCCGCGCAAGCCCAGCATCGGGTTCGACTCCTCGAACTGTTCAACGGCGGCGGCGAGCCGCTCCAAACGGGTGACGGGCTCGCCATTGTCGATAGCGCTACGCAGCGCCTGCTCCACCTCGCGCCGGTCGGGGAGGAACTCGTGCAGCGGCGGGTCGAGGAGCCGCACCACCACCGACAGCCCGTCCATGGGTTCGAGGAGCCGCTCGAAGTCACCGATCTGTAGGTCCTCGAGCCGACCGAGCGCATCCGCCCGCTCCCGCTCGTCGTCGGTGAGGATGATCTGGCGTACCACCTCGAGGCGGTCGCCGGAGAACATGTACTCGGTGCGAGCCAGGCCGATGCCTTCAGCCCCGCGGGCGCGGGCCAAGGCGGCGTCTTCGGGCCGGTCGGCGTTGGCCCACACCTGCAAGCGGCGCACCTGATCCGCCCAGCCGAGCAGCGTCTCCAACGCCTCGGAGGTGACCGCCGGCTCCAGCGGGAGCGATCCCAGGTAGACAGCTCCGGTGGTCCCGTCGATGGTGATGAGGTCGCCGGCGGCCAGTCGCCGGCTGCCGATGCGCACCTGGCCACGCCCGACGTCGACGATGATGTCGGTACCGGTGACCGCCGGGGTTCCGGTGCCCCTGGCAACCAGGGCGGCATGCGACGTCCCGCCGCCGTGGGCGGTGAGCACCCCGGCGGCGGCGAAGACCCCGGCAAGGTCCTCGGGGGTGGTCTCCCGCAGCACCATGATGACGGCACGGCCGGCACGGCCCGCCTCGACCGCCGACGGCGCATCGAACACGATCTCGCCAGCTGCGGCACCCGGCGAGGCGGGGCCACCGACGATGAGCGGGGAGGGGTGGCCGGGGAGGATCCGGTCGTGGAGCATGGTGTCCAGCCCGTCGGCATCCACTCGCAACAGCGCCTGGTGGCGGTCGATGCGCCCCGTCCCCACCAGATCGACGGCGATGCGCACCCCGGCACGGGCGCTGCGCTCTCCCGGTCGTACCTCGAGCACCCACAGCTCGCCCCGCTCGGACACGAAGTCGACCCGCATCATGTCGCCGTGCTCGTCGTCGAGACGAGCGACGATGTCCAGCAGGGAGCGCGCCACCTCGGGGCTGGTCGCCTCCAGTTCGGTGATGTCGCCCAAGTTGACACCCAACGGGGCTTCCGCACCAGGGGCGAACACCACCACCGGACCTGGGTCGCCGGTCTCGGGGTGACGGCTGAAGGCCGTTCCGCTACCGGAGCGGTCGCCACAGGAACCGAACACCATGGTGTGCACGATCAGCGCCGTTCCCAGCTCATCGGCGATGTCGTGGCGACGCCGCCAGCGGCGCGCCCCCGTGGAGTCCCACGATGCCAACACCGCCTCGATGCCCTCCCGCAATTGGCCCGGGGCGTCCTCGGGGATGACTCGCTGCGACTCCTCCACGATGAGCGCATGGAGGGCATCGGGGTCGGTGAGGACACCCTCTACGCGATGGCGGGGCACCTGACGCAGCGCCGCCAGCCCCGACAGGAAGTCGGTGTGGACGACAGTGGCGAAGGGGAGCGTCGCCCAGTCGGCCAGTTCGGCAAGCGTCTCCGGGTTGGTGCCCAGGTAGAGGGCGCTGCCCAGGATGCCGGGCATGGGCACCGGTGGGCTGGAGCGGACCGCCAGCAGCAGCGGCCGGTCGCCGGCGGCGGCTCGCAACCGGCGCACCGCATCGAGGATCTCCTCCCAGGCGGCGGCGGGGAGCTCGCCCGATCCCAGGAAGCGACGGCAGGCGAGGTCGCTGATGGTGAAACCCGTCGGCACCGGCAGCCCCGCCGACGCCAGACCGCTCATCGTCTGCCCCCGCACCCCAAGGTGTTCCGAGGCTTCCGGCGGCGACCTGGCGAAGTCCCAGACGAAGCGCATCCGGGTCAGGGGTAGAGGATCAGCTGGGTGTTGCGGAACAGGCCGATGGTGCGGCCGGTCTCGTCGGCCACCACCGTGGCGTCCCAGATCTGCGTGATGCGGCCCCCGTGGGTCATGGTGGCCCGTGCGGTCATCCTCCCCGAGGACAGGGTGCCGGTATGGTTCGACTTCAACTCGAGGGTTGTGAAACCGATGGCTCCCGCGGGGAGCGAGGCGACGCATCCGTATCCGGTGGCGGTGTCGGCGAGGGCGACGACGGTGGCGGCGTGGAGGTAGCCGTTCGGCGCCTCGTGGCGACGCTCCACCTCTAGAGCCATCGTGCAGCTCCCCGCCCCCAGGTCGAGCAGCTCGAGGCCGAGCAATCCGGGAAGGCGATCACGGCCCCGATCGTCCAGGAAGCGGGCGAGCTCGACCGGGTCGGCGGGAAAGGCCGGGACGTCTGGCATCGCGCGTCAAGCTAGCCGAGCGGGTTGCCCGTCCGGCGCCGGGCAAAAGGCTCTAGCGCACGGCGGGATGGGGGCGTAACCTGGGTGGGCACCACCGCCGTTGCCCGTGGTTTGCCTCGCCCCGGACCCGCCGATCGGGATTCGTTCGCCCGGGAACACGCGGAGCCCTGGGGGTGTTGCAACGGTGCCGGTTCCGTGCCGGCAGTGAGGATGGAGGCAACCGCCGATGGTGATGGCGCTCAACGACCTTGTGTGGGAACCCGACGAAGGGTGGCGGGACCAGGCCGCCTGCGCCGGTTCCGACCTCGAGCTCTTCTTCCCCGTTGGGGAGGATGAGGATTCTGCCGCGCCCGCCAAGGCCATCTGCGCCATCTGCCCTGTCCGTGAGGACTGCCTCAACTACGCCATCTCCACCAACCAGCCCGAAGGGGTGTGGGGTGGGATGACCGGACCCGAGCGGCGCCGCCTGCGCCGGCGGCTGCGGGAGCGGCAGCGCCGAGCGAGCTGACCCGCCGCCGGTGGATGGACCGGGTTACGTAGCTAGGCATCCTCAACCTCAACCATCGGGACTACCTTTGCGGCGCGTTCGGCGCCAACGCCCCCTCCCCGGCTGCTCCGCAGCCACCCCTCCCAAAGGGAGGGGAAAACAGACACGCGCAGGGGCAAGCAGACCGGGTGAATCGCCGGAGTTGCGCTCGCGCAGCTCCTTAGGATCGATCTGTGCGCCATGACGTATCGGAGCAGTACGACGTCGTCGTTGTCGGCGGCGGTCCGGCGGGGATCGCCGCCGCCAGCCGCAGCGGCGAGCTGGGCGCCCGGACGGCGCTGGTCACCAGGGACCGGGTGGGGGGCATGGCGGCCCATGACGGCCCGGTTCCGGTGCGCACCCTGGCCTACGCCGCTCGGCTGGCTCGTCAGGCCGGCCAGTTCGGGGACTACGGCATCATCATCGGTCGCCCCCGGGTGGACTACCCGGCGCTGGTCGACCGGGTCGCCGCCGTGGTCGAGGAGTACGACGCCCTCGCCGGCAGGGTCGACTACCTGCGCCGGCACGGGGTCGATGTCTTCGAGGAGGCCGGCACGGCGGGGTTCACCGATGCCCACACCATCGCCTGCGCCGCCGGTGGGGTGTTCTCCGGCGAGCGGGTCATCCTCTGCGCCGGAGGTCGCCCCAAGCGGCTGCCGATCCCGGGGATAGAGGTGACCTCGACCCACACCGACGCCTGGGCGCTCGCCGAGCTGCCCTCCTCGATGGTGGTGATCGGTTCGGGTGCCACCGGTGCCCAGGTGGCGTCGATCTTCAATGCCCTCGGTACCCAGGTGACCATGTTGGAGGTAGGCCCCCGCATCGTCCCCACCGAGGACGAAGAGGTGTCGGTGGCGGTGCGCCAGGCATTCGAGGAGAACGGGATGCGGGTTGTCGAGGGGATCGAGGGGATCACCGGGTTCACCCGGGCCGGTTCCGGAGTGGCGGT
>JACDBE010000237.1 GCA_013695075.1 Acidimicrobiia bacterium | reverse complement strand
GCGCTGGGACGGTGGGGAGGCCCCCGCCGTCGTGGAGGCGTTGCCCCTCGACCCGACGCTGGGTTCATGACGTCGTCGGCGGTGATACGCCGCCTCCCACATTGGCGGCTGCTGGTGGCGGTAGGGGCGGTCGCGTTCACCCTGGCCGGTTGCGCCGGATCCACCGAGGGCCTGTTCGGCGCTGAGCTGTACGCCCGCAGCTGCGCCGGGTGCCACGGCGGCGAGGGTGGCGGCGGGTCCGGGCCCGCCCTGGGAGCCGGGTCGGGGGCCGTCGAGTTGAGCGACGACCAGATCATCGGCGTCATCGAGGTAGGCCCGGGGACCATGCCCGCCTTCGACCGCCTCACCGACGACCAGATAGCCAGCCTGGTCGCCTTCCTACGCACCCTCCAGCAGTAGCCTGGGTTCGTCTCCCTGCGCCGCGTACCGCCCCTGTCCAATACTTGTGCCGGTCGCCTCCGCGTATCCGTTCGGCGCGCAGTATGTGTGTTACCGGTACGATCATCGCGCCTGGGTGACCCGAAGGTTCACCACGGTGACCCTGCCTGTGAAGGCCGGGGTCGTTGGGTCAGCTCCATGGGAACGGTGAATCGCTCACCGGGTGCGGGCGGCCTTCGGCGTAGCGCGAGAACCGGAACGGCTCCAGCATGGCCTGGGGCCGTCCGAGCATTTCTTGGGCCACCAGGGCGCCGACTCCGATCATCTTGTAGCCGTGGTTGGAGTCGGCGATCACGTACGCGTTCTGTCGGAACGCGTCGAACACCGGAAAGCTGTCGGGCGTGAAGCAGCCGATGCCGCCCGACGGCTCCTTGGAGAACAGGTGGCGCTTGCCCTCGAAGCGCTTGTGGCAGTGGGCCAGCGCCGAGGTCCACATCCGGGCGAACTCGGGGCCTACCACGAAGTCGGGGCTGGCCGGGCCGTAGGGGTCGACCGCGACCTGGTTGACGGGCCGGTCAACCACGAACGGCATGGCGCCGCCCTGCACGCCGCCGAAGTTGAAGTCCGGTTTGTAGTAAATGCCCCAGAGCCGGTCGGTGACGAGCGATCCATCTGTGTCGTCGAAGAGCGGCGCGTCGGTGTCCACGTGGATTACCGGCGGCAAGTTCCCGTCGTTGGTCAACAGGAAGCTGGGATCGACGCGGAGCGTCCCCTCCTGGAGCGACCAGTAGGTCCACATGGGACGCCGGCCGTCGCCGCCCGGGACCTCTACCGTCTCGGGGAGGTCGAGCATGCGCCACAGGTCGCGCACCCACGGGCCGACCGCGATGACGACTTGGTCGCAGGCCACGCTGCCCTGGTCGGTCTCCACGGCGGTGACCGCCCCGCCGTCGAGGCGCAGACCGGTGACCTCGACGCCGGTATGGACCGCCACTCCTGCGTCGGCGGCCTTTGCCGCCAGGCCCCGCAGCGACGCCTGGTTATTGGCGTAACCCCCCCGGTGCTCGTGGAGCACGGCAGAAATGTTTCTGGCCTGCCAGTCAGAGAACAGTCGCTCCATGTATTGCCGGCAGGGGGCCTCCCCTTCCACGAGCGTCGAGGGATAGCCGATCGACCGCTGCTCCTCATAGATCTGGGCGACGTCTTCGTACATCACCTCGGGGGCGATCTGTATGTAGCCGACCGGGTGGTAGGAGAAGGCGTCCGGGTCGGACTCCCACACCGAGACCGAGTGGGCCATCAGCTGGCGCATCGCCGGCTGGAAGTAGTTGTTGCGCACCACCCCGCAGGCGATGCCCGAGGCTCCGGCGCCCACCCCGGCCTTGTCGAGCACGATGACCTGCTCGCCCCGGCCGGTGCTGCGGGCCAGGTGCCAGGCGGTCGAAAGGCCGTGGATTCCGGCCCCGACGACGACGTACGTGGCGGCCTTGGGCAGCGACATTGGCTGTTTACGGTAGGAGGTTTGGGTGGACGAGGCGGCTGAACCCGTCCGCCAGCAGGTCGAGGCGGGGGTCGTCGAGCAGGGGCAGCTCCCGCCGCCGGCGGTGCAGCGCCTTCAGGTCGAGATCGGCGACTACCACTGCCTCAACCTCGTCGGGTGCCCCAGCCACCATCCGGCCATCGAAGTCGACGACGTGGGAGCCACCCCAGAAGGAGAAGCCCCCTTCCACGCCCACGCGGTTGACGAAGACGACAAACACCTGGAGCAGCCGAGCATAGAAGCGGGTGATATCCCGCCACGACGACGGGTTGTCGACCAGGGCGTTGCGGGCCGAGTTGGCGGGCACCACGAGCACCTCGGCGCCCCGGCGCACTGCGAGCTCGACCACTGCCGGGTGCCAGGCGTCATTGCAGATGATGATGGCGATGCCGTCTACCACCTGGAGGTCGTCTCCCGGCGTGAAGTACCTGCCCTCCTGCCACGGGCCGTAACTCGGCAGGTAGAGCTTGCGCTGCACGTGGCGCAGCCGGCCCCCCTCCCACCAGGCAGCGGCGTTGTACCCCGGCGGTTCGACGAAGCCCACCACGGCAGAGGTCTCTCCTGCCACCTGCGCCAGCCGCTCGTCGTCCGGCGCCATGGTCAGGGCAGCCACGGGCCGGTCGTTGCAGTACCCGGTGACGGTGAGCTCGGGGAACACTACGAGGTCCGCGCCGGCGGCCTGCGCCTCCACCCTCAACTCCGTGGCACGCCCGACGTTGGCCGCTACCTCCCCGAGGCGACAGTTCATCTGGGCCAGCGCCACACGCATCACGCCATCCTGGCAGGGTGGCCTCAGAGCCTGGCGGCGTAGTCCTTCTGCTCGGCGGTGATGCTGGCGTCGGTGCCCATGAAGGCGTGCTTGGTCATGTCGGCGCTGTACTGGCTCGCCGGCGGCGTGCGACCCAGGGCCTCGGCCATGGCGCGAACGTGATGAGGTCCTGCGCCGCAGCACGCGCCGAGGTAGTCGATGCCCATAGCCACGGCCGTCGCCGCGAACCGAGCCAGCTCGTGCCGCGTGCACGTGAACGGGTCGAGGGCGGTGGGGAACGGGATTCCGTCCGTCGCCTCATCGCCCTCCGGGTCGCGCAACGACTGGAACGACGGCTGCTCGCTCGTAGTCCGGTAGGGCACTGGCAAAGCAGCCATCGGCACCTGCACGCTGCCGCGGATCATTTGGAGGAGCGGAAGCATGGTGCGTGGGCCGCGGCTGCAGTTGAGGCCGACAACGTCGGCTCCGGCGTCCTCGAGGCGCCGGCACGCCTCCGCGGGAGACCATCCCTCCCGGGTCTCAGGCTCCCGGTGGATGGCAAGGGTCACCACCGCGGCCAGGCCGGCCGACTTGATCACGTCGAGGGCGATGAGGGCCTCCTCGCCCCATGAGATGGTCTCGGCGATCACGAAATCGGCGCCCGCCTGGGCGGCCCAGGCGACCTGCTCCTCGAACATGGCACGCACCGTCGCCTTGGCCTGGGTGCCGTCGGGCACGAAGACGTTGGTGTTGCACACGTTGCCCGCCAGCAGCGAGCCGGTCTCGGAGGCGACCTCCTTGGCAATGGTGAGGGCGTGGGTATTCATGGCCTCGAGGTCGCCTTCGCGGCCGATGAGGCGCAGCTTCTCGCGGTGGGCGTAGTAGGTGAAGGCCTCGACCACATCGGAGCCGGCGTGCACGAACTCCCGGTGGAGCTGGGCAACCAGGTCGGGATACTCGAGCACCACGAGGGGGACGAACGCGCCGGCTTGCAGATAGCCGCGCCGCTCGAGCTCGAAGAGGTATCCCTCCGCGCAGATCACCGGACCCTGTGCCAGGCGCTCGAGAAGGCCCTGCCTGGCTTGTCCGGTTTCCTGACTCATGGGTTAGCTCCTTGCCTCTACGTTGCTTGTCACCGTAGGAGGGACGTTGCTAGGGTCGCAACGGTGGTTGCTCCAAGAGCACCTGGCGGGAAAGAGGGCGGTCGCGCCTCGGCGTTGCAGCGGGGTCTGGCGATCCTCTTGACGTTGGGCAGCGAGGAGGCTCTCGCCAGCGACGGGCTCGGTGTGGTTCGCATCGCCGAGCTGGTCGGACGAGAGAAGAGTCAGGTTTCCCGGGCCCTACAGACTCTGGCCGAGGCCGGCTTCACGGAGCGCGATGCCGCCACCCGCTGTTACCGGCTGGGCTGGCGCCTCTTTGCGCTGGGTGCGAGGGCGGGCGACGCGCTCCTCCTGCACGCAGCCGAGCCCGTGCTGGAGGACCTCGCCGCTTGCACTGGCGAGACCGCCCACCTGTCCGTCCTCGACGACATCGAGGTGCTGACCTTGCTGTCGGAAGTGCCCACAGCCGCGGTCCAGGCGAGGGAGTGGCGAGGCCGCAGGGCGCCGGCCTGGTGCACCTCGAGCGGCCGGGCGCTGCTGTTCGACCACTCGCTGGAGGAACTCGAGCGGCGCTTTGCCGGCCGTGATTTGTCTGGCGGCGGACCGAACGCCGCCCGGACCCTGCGGCAGCTCCACGACAGGGTCGTGGGCGACTGTGCCCGCGGGGTGGCGGTCTCCGACGAGGAGTTCGAGGTCGGCCTGGTGGCCGTGGCCGCCCCGGTGCGCAATGCCCGGGGTGCCATCGTCGCCGCCGTCAACGTCTCCGCGCCGAAGTTCCGCCTGAGTGCCGGGCTGGAGGACGCCGGTCGCCACGTGGTGGCGGCGGCCGCCTCGCTCTCCGCGGAGCTCGGTCACCGCCGGACTCTCGAAGCCGCGGCGCGATGATCTTCGCGGTCAGCTTCGGGAAGTACCTG
>JACDBE010000233.1 GCA_013695075.1 Acidimicrobiia bacterium | reverse complement strand
GCGACGGGCTGCCCGCCGGCCTTGGCGGCGCGGGCCGCCGCCGCCCGCTCCAGCACCTCGGCCGGGATACGGCGGCGACGCTCTGTTGCCGGCTCGGTGGTGGCAGCCGGTGCTGCCTCTGCCACCTGCTCGGGCGCTGGCGCGGCCGGCGTCGGCTCCGGCGCTGGTCGAGCAGTACGGGAGGCAGCGGGTGATGCCTTCTTGTCGCCCGCGCCCGCCATCACGATGCGCAACACCACCAGCACCACCACGGCGGCGGCGGTGGCGGCGTAGAGGGCGAACACCAAGGGGTTGGCGGTGTCGGTGCCGGCGGTGAGTCCGTGGATGAGCGCCGACAGGAACACCCCGAAGGAGATGTAGTGCAGGTTGCGCCAGATGGACTGGCCGATCTGCTTGCGGATGTAGAAGCTGAGGATCACCACCACCAACCCGTAAAAGGCGGCGACACCCCACGACACCGCCAGCGGCCGGAACGGGGCCCGACCCGGCACGAGCACGGCGGCGGCGTCGAAGTCGATGAACTCGTCGAGGCCTATCCCCACCATGTGCACCAGGGTGGCCAGCAGTGCCCCCACCGACAGCGACTCGTGGAGCAGGGTGAGGTTCTTCACCGACCGCGGCAGCAGACCCAACGACAGCACCAGCCCCCACAGCACCGAGGCGGCCAGCAGCAGAAAGGCGACCAGACCGGAACCCCGGATGAGCATCCATTCCAGGCTCATGCGGCCAGCTCCACATCCACGGTCCCGTACACCGCACCGTCGTCCCAGACGACGATGGCTCCCCTGATCCAGGGCTGCTCGTCGGCCCAGGCAAGCCCGTGGGCTCCCCGGATGAGGATCGCCTTGGCACCGGCTTCGGCCTCGACGGCGGTGGCGGCTATGGCGGTGGCGCTCACCACCGGGCTCTGCGCCGGTCGCCCGGTCCGGGGGTCGATGAGGTGATGGGCGTCGACGTCACCGGCCTTCCACCGGCGTCGGGCGGTGGAGCTGGTCGCCAGGGCGCCGCGTCCCAACGACACCCTGGCGACCCGATCGCCGGCAGGATCGAGGATGTCGACCGTTGCCTCGGAAAGGGCTGACCGCACGTCGCCCCCGGCGGACACCAGCAGCGCCAGGTGCCGATCCACCGCCAGGTCGCAGGTCCATCCTTTGGCGACACCGCCGAGATCGATGGCGGTACCGGGCGATAGGGTGAGCAGATCACCGTCGATCGCCCACCATCCGGCGGGCATCGGGGTAGGTGCGCTGGAGATCGCCGCTGGCATGGCGGCGAAGCTCCGGTCGTATCCCCACGACACCACGTCGGCACCGACTCCGACATCGACCAGACCACCGGTGCGAAGGCGCAGGTCGGAGGCGATGGCGAGCACCTCGGCGAACATTGGACCGACGGTGATCGGCGACGAGATGGAGGCGTTGACCCGGGACAGCTCACTGTTGGGGAGGAACCGGCTCAGCGTGGCTTCCACCTCGGCGAACAGGCGGCGGGTGGCTTCGATCCCGGCTTCGGCTCCGGTGGTGACGGCAACGGTGGTCCCCATGGCCCGGAAGCAGGCGGCGATCATGATCCGCTGCTCACCGATGCCGTCGGCGAGGAAGTGCCCGCGGGCGCCGAGACGACGATGACCTCCGCCTCGGGGATGGCGCTCGGGGTCGATCGCAGCACAATCAGCCCCTGCCCCGGTAGCACCGGCGCCGCCGCCGGGACCGACTGCAGGACAGCGGGCGGGTCCTGATCGGGCACCGGTACGGGGGTCTCGACGGGGGCGGCGGCGACGGTCCGGGCGATGATGGCGGTGATCCACGCCATGGTCACCGTGGTCCACCCCACCACCGACATCCAACGGAGGGCGGGGAAGCGATTGCGGATGTTGCGGATCACGGCGCCTCCTCCGCAACGGTGAGCACCGCCCGGCGATCGATGAGCACCCGAGTCACCGACTCGGGCAGGTCATCGATCCCGTCGGCTGCGACGATCTCGGTGTTCCCAGTGCTGGCGAGCACCCGTTCAATGGCACCCGAGGTCCCGATGTCGGGTGTGACGGTCGTGCTTGGTGCGGCGGCGGCCAAGGGTGCGGCGGCCGCGGTGGGAAACGTCGTCGTGGGGGGGTCAGCGGGGTCGGCGGGCTCGCCAGCGGCTCCCAGCCGCAGCGCCAGGAAGGCGGCGACGGAGACGAGGGCGACGCCGGTGGCAAGTAGAAGGTGGCGACGGCCCGGCATCAGTCGTCCCAACTGTCGGCCGAGTCATCCCAGCTGTCGGCAGAGTCGTCGTCCCACGAGTCGTCGTCCCGGGAATCGTCGTCGTGATGGTCGTCGTCGCCTTCGAAGGAGGCGGCGGCGCCTGCCACCAACGGTGAGGCGGTGACGACAACCGGCTCGGGAGTCGGTGGCCCGGCCAAAGGCCGACCCTCACGCTTGCAGATGGGACGCAGGGCATCGAGGGCAGCCTGCTGGATGTCGGTGATGCTGCCGTCAGACTCGGCGGCAACCAAGGTGGCGCCGTCACGTCCGCAGGCGCGGCGGATATCGCCGGCGGTGGCAGTGACCGCGGTGGTCGTGGTTGCCGGTACCTCAACGGCGGCGGGGGCGACGGTGGCTGCCGTCGCCTCGGCTTCGATGGTGTTGGTACCGAGAATGGTGGACGATGCCAGCGCCAGCGCCGGGATGACCAACACCCCGCCGATCAATCCAATGAGTGCGTTGCGTCGCGATGAAGACTGAGCCATGGGTTTACCTCCCCGCTGCGGAAACTTGTCCTCAGCATCGGGGAGGGTCCCTTAGCGATGCGCTAAACGCGCCCTAAGTTCGGGTGGGCCGTGGTTAGGCTCGGCGTGATGACGCCGGAGGCGGCCCTCGATCGAGTCGTGCACCTGCTCGACCGGGCCCACGAGACCACCTTCAAGCCCAAGGCGTTCCAGCGGGCCCGCAACGTGGTGCGGGAGATGGATCCCGCCGAGCTGGCCGAGCGGGCGGCCGCCGGGACCCTGACCAAGCTGGCCGGTATCGGCGACGCCAGCGCCCGGGTGATCACCGAGGCCCTGGCGGGCGAGGTGCCGGCATACCTGGCGAAGCTGGAGGCGACTACCCACGTTCCCATATCGCCGGAGGGTCAGCGCTACCGCGAAGGTCTGAAGGGCGACTGCCACGTCCACTCGATGTGGAGCGACGGCGGAGCCGAGATCGAGGAGATGGCGGTGACGGCTCGTGCCCTCGGCCACCAATACATGGTCCTCACCGACCACTCACCCCGGCTGACGATCGCCAATGGCCTCAGCCGGGAACGTCTCGAGCGCCAGCTCGTCGACATCGCCGCCCTCAACGAGATCATGGCGCCGTTCCGCATCCTCACCGGCATGGAGGTCGACATCCTCGAGGACGGCTCGCTCGACCTCGACAACGACCTGCTCACCCGCCTCGACGTCGTCGTCGCCAGCGTGCACTCGAAACTGCGGATGCCGCAACGACAGATGACGGAACGAATGGTGAGGGCCGTCGCCTCGCCGCACGTCGACATCCTCGGTCACTGCACCGGGCGCCTCATCGGCAGACGACCGCAGTCGACCTTCGACGCCGACTATGTCTTCGCCGCCTGCGAGCAGTTCGGCACCGCCGTCGAGATCAACTGCCGCCCCGAGCGGCTCGATCCGCCCCGGGAGCTGATCGACGTCGCCATCGCCTACGACTGCTGGTTCTCGATCGACACCGACGCCCATGCCACCGGCCAGCTGGAGTGGCACCCCTACGGTTGCGACCGCGCCGCCGAGCGCCAGGTCCCCATCGACAGGATCATCAACACGCTTTCCGCTGACGACCTGCTCGCCTGGACGGCGAACGGCTGAACCGGACCCATTCGTGAGCAGGGCCTTCAGCGGAGGCACTGGTCAGCGCCTCCCACAGGGAGGGGAAACAGACCAGGTAGGGGACACAGATGAGCAGGGGCCAGACCGGGCGGTGGTCAGTAGATCTGGCGGGTCATGCCTTGCCAGTAGGCATCGCGCAGCTTGTACTTCTGTAGCTTGCCGGTGGCGGTGCGGGCCAGCTCGCTGCGGAACTCCACCGAGGTGGGGCACTTGTAGTGGGCCAGCTTGTCCCGGCACCACTCGATGAGC
>JACDBE010000202.1 GCA_013695075.1 Acidimicrobiia bacterium | reverse complement strand
GTCCCCGTTCGGTGAACCGCTGCAGGATGTCACGCTTGATGCCAAGGTCGTAAGCCACCACCCGTCCCGCCGTCCCCGATCCCACCGAGTACGCCACCTCGGTGGATACCGCCGATGCCAGGTCCCGCCCGGTCATGTCACCGTGGCTGGCCGCCAGCCGGCGCAGCTCTACGGCTGCCCCCCGGGGCCCTACCGCCGCCGCCATGGCCCCGGCGGTGCGGATGCGTCGGGTGAGCATCCGGGTATCGACCCCGCTGATGGCAACCACACCCCGATCGATCAGCTCGTCGGTGAGCGAGCGCTGCGCCCGCCAGCTGGAGTGGTGCCGGGTCGCCGCCCGCATCACCACGGCGGCGCACCCGGCCGAGGTCGACTGCTCATCGGCGGCGGTGGCCCCGTAGTTGCCGATGTGGGGGGCGGTCATCACCACCACCTGCCCGATATACGACGGGTCGGTGACCACCTCCTGGTAGCCGGTCGTGGCGGTGTTGAACACGGCCTCACCGACGGCGATCCCCGGCGCACCGGCGGAATCCCCGTCCAACTCGGTCCCGTCGGCGAGCACCAGCAGGGCGGCGGTCACGACACGGCCAGCGGCTCGGCGACATAGGTGGTCACCCCGCCGTGGACGGTGAGCCGCACCCGGCCGGTGAGCGGTCTGCCCAACCACGGCGAGTTGGCACCCCGCGACCGGGTATGGGTGGGGGTCCAGCGCTGCTGCGGGTCGACCACGGTGAGATGGGCCGGGCCGCCCACGGCCAGCGGTCGGCCGTGGTCGCCGAGCCCGGCGATGGCGGCGGGACGGGTCGACAGGGCGGCGAAGAACGCCACCATGTCCAGTGTCACCGCGGTGAGCACGGCGGCGGCGGCCCACTCCAACCCGGTGACCCCGTTGGGCGCCTCCTCGAAGGGGACCTCCTTGTCGTGGGCGGCGTGGGGGGCATGGTCGGTGGCCACGGCGTCGATCAGCCCCGAGCGCAGCGCCTGGCGCATGGCGGCGACATCCGCCTCCGGTCGCAGCGGCGGCATCATCTTGTACACCGGGTCCATGGTGGCCACCGCGGCGTCATCAAAGGTGAGGTGGTGGGGGGTGACCTCGACGGTCACCGGGAGACTATCGGCCTTGGCCGCCTCGACCAGCGCCAGCGACCCGGCGGTGGAAACGTGCTGTAGGTGGTAGCGGCACCCGGTGAGGCGCACCAGGGCCAGGTCCCGGGCAACCACCACCGACTCCGCCAGCGAGGGGATGCCCTGCATCCCCAACCGGGACGACAGCGGACCCTCGTGCATGTGGCCGCCTCGGCTCAGCCCGGGGTCGATGGCGTGCTGGGCGATGACGCCGCCGATCTCGGCGACGTACTCCATGGCCCGGCGCAACAGCCCGGCGTCGGCCACGGTGTCGCCGTCGTCGGTGAACAGCCGCACTCCAGCGTCCCACAGGTCGTCGAGGTGGGCCAGCCGCTCGCCGGCCCGACCGGCGCTGATGGTGCCGGCGGCGGCAACGTCCACCAGCCCCACCTGGCGGCCTCGATCGACCACGAACCGAGCCAGGTGCCCGGCGTCGACCGGGGGGTCGGTGTTGGGCATGGCCACCACCGCGGTATAGCCGCCGGCGGCGGCCGCCTCCGAGCCGGAGGCAATGTCTTCCTTGTGTTCCTGACCGGGCTCCCGCAGATGGCTGTGCAGGTCGACCAGCCCGGGGCCCACCCAGCACCCGGCGGCGTCGACCACCGCGGCGTCGGCGGCATCCAGATCGCCACCAAGCCCGGCGATGACCCCGCCGGCCACCAGGACATCGAGGTCGGCGGGACCATCGGCGGTGAGCACAATGCCCCCGGTGATCAGGAGGGGACGCTCAGCCGACATGTTCACCCCCGAGGAGTTGGAACAGCACCGCCATCCGCACCGCCACCCCGTTGGTCACCTGGTCGAGGACCAGGGCTCGCGGATCGTCGGCCACCTCGGCGTCGATCTCGATGCCGCGGATCATCGGTCCGGGGTGGAGCACCACCGCCTCCGGCGACAGACGGGCTAGCCGCTGCCGGGTCATCCCGAAGCGGTTGCGGTACTCGGCGAACGAGGGGAACACCGAGGCGCCGCCGCGTTCGGCCTGCAC
>JACDBE010000198.1 GCA_013695075.1 Acidimicrobiia bacterium | reverse complement strand
TCCTTGGTTTGTGATGGTTGACCGGCCGATCGCGATACTCGGTGCTGGAGTGGGCGATACGGAATACGGTTCAGAACCATCTAGTGGTGCGTCGCGGATTTAGTAGGGGTGTTGAGGGCACCTCGGCCTCGCTTCACCTTGGCGATGATCTCGTCGGCGGTGTGCGCCACACGAAGGGTTGGGGGTCGTGGTTCCAGGCTTCGGCCCATAGGTCGATGGCGTCGGCGAGGTCGGCGACGCTGGTGAAGGTACCGGTGCGGAGCCGCCGGTTGGTGAGCTGGGCGAACCAGCCCTCCACGAGGTTGAGCCATGAGCTGCTGGTGGGAGTGAAGTGGAGGTGCCAGCGACTCCGTTTGGGGTGGGCGAGCCAGTTTGCGACCGGCGGCGCCGAGTGCGCCGACAGGTTGTCCAAGATCACATGCACCTCGAGGTGGCGGGGGGTGTGCAAGTCAGGTGGTTGGCCGCAGAGGGCGACGCAGGTCCGCCGGCCACCTACAGCCGCGGCCACCAGGTACACCCCGCCGGGCGGTGCTCGACCCGGGCTAGGTGGATGCGGCGGCCCCCGGTGTCGACCCAAGCCCACCGTTGCTCGGCGGCGGTCATGGCGCCTCCTCGTCGACGGCAGGGAAGGCATCGGCGATGAGTCGAGCGGCGCGGTCGAGCGAGTCGGCATTGGGGTCGGGTTCGACTCGTTCCGAGCGCTGCGCCACTACTGCCGCTACTGCCGCTACCGTCCCTGGGACCTGTTGCGGCACAAGGCTTCCGCCGGTAGCGGCTTCCGAATCGTCAAGCGCTACCGGTGCGCTACCGGCCTCAGGCGTTGCGGCGTAAGGGGATTCGCCGTCGGGTAGCGGCGGTAGCGCACGTAGCGGCGGATCGCCTGGAACAGGTACATAGCGACGCCAGGGGTCGGCCAGGTCGGCGGCGAGGTAACCCTTGGCGACCGAGCCGTCGGGTTGCTTGAGGTTGCGGGACCGCACCCCGTAGGGGCGGAGAAGCCGGGCCAGGTCGCGAGCGGTGAGTGCCCGCCCGTACCAGTCGGCCCATGGCGCCTCGTCGAAGCCGCCGAGCGCGTCGAGGATCGCCGCCGTGGTGAGCCGCTCCACCTTGGGGAACGCTTCGTCGTCGTCGAAACCGAACACCTTGCGGAGGTCCGAGAGAAGGCGTTCGCCAAGCGTCGCCTCGTCGGGTTCGGCTGCGCCGGTGAGCGCTCGGCAGGCTCGACGTGCCCGCTCCGGCCAGTTCCCGCCGGCCGCGTCGGCAACAGCAACGAGGCTTTCCCAGACGTCGGCGCTGCGGTCCTCTACGGGGAGATCGGGGTCGGCGTCTTCGAGCTGCGGGGTGTGGAACTGCGCCCATTCCGCCAGCCGTTCCCGCAGCGCGTGAAGCGGGGGGAGGGCTCGCTTGGTGCGCCATGGCGCCACCCCCTCGCCGGGTGCCCGGCGGCGCATGTTGACGACGACGGCCCGGTCCTCGACCGTGTCCGGTAGGTCACCGATGCCGCCGAGGATCGCCATCGCGAACGTCGGGCACGACTCGGCCCGGCGACGCTGCGCGTCCCACCGAATGTACGGCCAGCCTCGGGAGTGCCCGGAGTTGAGGATGCCCCGCAGGTCCTCGGCGCCTTCTGAGCGCTCCCCGCGTCGCTTTGCAAAGACCGTGTCAGCCTCGTCGAGGAGGATGGTCGGCGGGTCGGTTTCGTCGATCGATCGCACCAACGCTGCCGGTGAGATGTTGGTGGTTTGGAGCGCTCGATGGCACAGCGCCCCTACTACCTCCATCAACCGGGTTTTCCCGCACCGTTTCACCGGTGACTTCACGACCAACCGCGTGGCGTGCTCCCACGCCGGCTGGCAATGCGTGGCGAGGATGAACAGGGCCACGGCGTCGGCGTCCTCCGGTGTGGGTAGGACGACATAGCGCACCAGCACTGCCCGCACCTCATCGAGCAGCGCCGCACCCCACGGCGCCGCGGCGTCGAGCTCGGCGGCCACCGCCGCCGTGGTCTCAGGGTCGGCCGCCGCGGCGTCCTCCTCGTCGGCGCGTCTGCCCACTTCGAGACACTCAGGGCAGAGCCGCGCCCCGTGCCACAAGGTGTACGATCCGCTCTCGGAGCCTGAGGCTGGGCAGGCTACACACGGGCCGTACGTGCCACCCACCCGGTGCGATTCCTGCTCCTGAGCTTTCGACCTGGTAGTCTCGGAAGGCTCGGCGTGGTTGCTGTGCCCTGAGACCAGACCCGGAACC
>JACDBE010000175.1 GCA_013695075.1 Acidimicrobiia bacterium | reverse complement strand
GCCCGGTGCTGCCGCAGCCGCCCCGCAACTGGCGGGAAACACGAGTGCGGTGCCGGCTGGCTACTCTTCCTCGTACCGTGCTAGGCGGGGCGCTAGGGGTGCCCTGCACCCGAAATCCCCTTCATGCGGGGCCGAACCCCCGCCCGAGGGTGGGGTGCCATCCGGGTCGAGCACCGTGCGATCGATGATGACGGACGGGTCCTGGGCGGCGAAGCGCCGTGAACCGGGTCAGGTCCGGAAGGAAGCAGCCCTAAGCGGGTCCGTCCTCGGGTGCACAGGAGCGCTCGTCCCGAGTCGAGAACACGGTAGGCGCCGGGTAGCCACCATTCGAGGGCGGGGACGCACGGTATCCCCGCGCGGAGCCGTCACCGTCTGGTGAGCAGGGCCCCGTAGACGAAGCCGAGCGGCCCCATCCGCCACACCTCATCCAGGTGCAGAGGACCGCCGGCGAACATCTCCTCGGGTTGGGGCAGCTTGTCCAGGCTCTTGCCGAGGTAGCGGTACTCCTGGGCGCTGCCCGCCAACACGCCAACCGTCCCCAGCACGATCCCGCTGCCGGCGCGGTGGATGGCGGCTGCCGTGCGTCGACGCGGCCTGCCCAGGTCGACCACCCCGGCCACCCCGCCGGGGCACAGCACCCGGGCGATCTCCGCCAGTGTTCCCGGGACCGAATCCAGGTTGCGGAACACGTAGGCCGAGAACACGGCGTCGAAGGCGCCGTCGATGAATGGCAGCTGCTCCCCCACCCCCACCACCCGCCGCTGGGTCGGGTTCCGATGGAGCATCTCCGGGGAGGGATCGAGGGCGACCACGTCCTGCAGCCCCAGATCGTCGTTGGCGGCACCGGTACCCGCCCCCAGGTCGAGAATGCGCCCCGGTGGCAGCTTGACCAGCACCGACCGCCGCCACGCCCCGTCCCGACCCAGCGACAGCATCCGGTTGATGCGGTCGTACCGGTCGGCGATGCCAGTGAAGACCGATCCGTTGGGCACTGCTCAGCCGCCGATCCGGGCGAAGCCGGCGTACGGCTGCAACACCTCGGGCACGGCGATGGTGCCGTCCGGTTGCTGATGGTTCTCCACGATGGCGATGAGCCACCTGGCCACCGCCACCGCGGTGCCGTTGAGGGTGTGCACCAGCCGGTTGGCGGAGTCGGTGCGGAACCGGATCTTGAGCCGCCGCGCCTGGAAGTCGGTGGTGTTCGAGGTCGAGGTGATCTCCCGGTAGCGGCCCTGACCGGGGAACCAGGCCTCGATGTCGTACTTCTTGGTGGCCGGAGCGCCGAGATCACCGGCGGCGATGTTCACCACCCGGTAGGGGATCCCCAGCTCCTGGACCAGCTCCTCCTGGCGGGCCAGCAGGAACTCGTGCTCGTCGCCGGAACGATCGGGATGGCAGAAGCTGAACATCTCCACCTTGTCGAACTGGTGGACCCGGAAGATACCTCTGGTGTCCTTGCCGTAGGTGCCCGACTCGCGGCGGAAGCAGGTGGAGAACCCGGCGTAGCGCAATGGCAGGGCATCGCCGTCGAGGATCTCGTCGCCGTGCATCGCCGCCAGCGACACCTCCGAGGTGCCCACCAGGTACAGGTCGTCCGCAGCGGTGGCGTACACCCCGTCGCGGTCTGCGGGAAAGATCCCGGTGCCAACCAGGGCGTGCTCACGCACCAGCACCGGTGGCACCACCGGGACAAACCCGTGCGGTGCCAGCCGATCGAGCGCCCACCGCACCAGAGCCAGCTCCAAGATCACCAGCGGGCCCAGCAGATACCCGAAGCGGCTCCCCGACACCTTGGCGGCCCGCTCGATGTCGATGACACCCAGCGCCTCACCCAACTCGACGTGGTCCCGGTACCCGTCACCCGACGGGGGCTCACCCCAGGTGCGGATCTCGACGGCGTCGTCCTCGGTGATGCCGTCGGCGGCGCTGGGGTCGACCAGGTTGGGGAGTCGCAGCCACTGCTCGTCGAAGGCGGCGTCAAGGGCGTCCGCCTGCGCCAGCGAGGCCTGGTAGGAGGCGGACAGCTCTCCGGCTCGGGCCAGGGCGGCCTCGCGTTCCTCGCCGCTGGAGCGGGCGATCGTCTTGCCCAGCTCCTTCTGCTGGGCGCGCAGTTCCTCGGCCTCGACGCGGTGGTGGCGGCGGTCACGGTCGAGCTTGGCCAGGGCATCCAGGTCGACGGCGACTCCTCGCCGCCGCAGAGACTCCGCCAGCAGGTCGGGTTCGGTGCGCAGCACGGCGACGTCGATCACAGCCCCGCCCGTCCCACCGCAACCATCGGGATCATCGCGCCAGGGCCTTCTCGACGGCCTGCTGCTCCTCGGGGGACAGCTCCTCGGCGCCCCGACTGGATACCACCTGCTTTGCGAAGAACAGGGTCTCGTTGCGCCCCACCAGCACCGAGATGACCACCCCGTCACCGTGCTGGTCGACGACGGCGATCGACCGCGACATCTGCCCGGCGATGTTGCCGAAGGCGTCGTAGGTGACCACGCCGACATGCGACAGCGCCAGGGGAATCTGGTTCTCCACCAATGCCACCCTGGGGGAGATTCCGGCCAGCGCCTGCTCCACCGCGGCCAGATCGGTGTCAATCTCGCCGAGCAGCGCCACCACGTCGCCGTCCTTGGGCACCGCCGCCATGCGCCGGGTGAGTGACCTCAACTGCACAGCGAGCACCACCGTGGCGGCGATGGCGAGGATGGCCAGGGCGATGGCTGCTTCGGTCATGCGGGGTTGGTGGCAAAGACGACCTCCCAGACGTTGTCGTCCGTGGCGTCGTCGTTGGGGATCGAAGCTGAGATCGTCAAGGTGTACAGGGTTTCTGGTTGCAGCGGAATGCTGAGCACCTCGACGGTTTCCGCCCCCCCGGGTGTCAGCGACGGGATGATACGTTGTTCGGTGAAGGGCTCCACCGCCTCGCCGCTCAGACTGACCTCGACCACCACCTCATCGGCGTCAACGTTGCCCACGTTGCTGACCACGGCGGTGATGTCGAGCAGGTCCGAGAAGGGCATCACCAGGGCGCTGCCCACCGACCCGGTGGGCTCGGGGTTGGTGTTGACGGTGACCGCCACGTCGCGTCGCTCCTCCAGGTCGGGGGCGATCACCAAGCGGTCGATGAGCAGCTGGATGTCGGTGTCGACCCCGGACACGAACGCCACCTCGGGGTAGGACGGCGGGTCGAAGTCGCCTTGCAGGGTGGGTACGGTGGCGAGGAACCGGGCATAGGCGGCGTCGCCGACGGCGAGGTCGACGGCGGCGTCGCGGATGAGCTCGGTAGTGTCGATGTCGTCGGCGGCGTCCATGGCCTCTACCACGGTGTCGTCCAGAGCGGCCAGCCCGTCCCGCCACGAGGTGGTGGCCACCCCAAGGAACCCGTGCAGGGCGGCGGCGGCCGGGGTGACCTCGGCACGGGCGACCCGCCTCTGGAGCGCCGCCGAGTCGGCGCGCATCCGTTCCACCAGGTCGAGGATGTGGGAGCGATCGAGGCCGCCAAGACCGGAGAACATCCCCCGCAGCGACTCGGCGATCGACGCCTCGGCGCGGGACACCTCATCGGCCAGGGTCAGGTACTCCACGGTCTGCCGCCGCTCGGTGCGGTACCGCACCCCGAGAGCTATGGCACCGAGCACCACCACCAGGCTGAGCACGATGGCGAGGCGCCGACGGCGGCGCTGGCGGCGAGCCCGCGCCAATGAAGAAGTGGTCATGTCGCTTCTTGTGGGCGAGGAGGGACTTGAACCCTCACGAGTGTTACCTCACAGGAACCTGAATCCTGCGCGTCTGCCAATTCCGCCACTCGCCCCGGAACGGCGGCCGATGGTACCACGGCTGCTATCGCGGCCACCCTGGGGAGCCCACCACCGGCACCCCCGTACAATCCCGGTCGTGGGACTTGCACGCATGTTGGAGCATCGGCTGGAACAGTTGGTCGACGGGCTGTCCGCAGCCATCTTCCGCGGCGGCATCCACCCGGTGGATCTGGCGGGGCGGGTGGTGCGGCAGGCCGACCTGGTGGTGTTCGAGGGGGAATTGGGTCTGGAGATCCCCAACGACTTCACGCTGCGCCTCCACCCCGACGACCTGGCCGCCGCCATCGACATCGACGCCCTGGAGGCCGAGCTCACCAATGCCCTGGCACAGACCGCCGCCGAACGTGGCTGGCGCACCGGAGGGCCGCCGACGGTGACCGTGATCACCGACAACCGGGTGACCCCTGGGGCGCCGCAGTGCGAGTCCGGATCCCAGCCGGGCCCCATCACCCCGTGGGGATACCTCATCGCGCTACGCGGCGGCGGGTTCCACGAGCTGGGCGACAACCGCCTGCTGGTGGGACGCGGGCCTGATTGCGACGTGGTGATCAACGATCCGGAGACGTCGCGACGGCACGCCAGGATCGTCCGCCGCGCCGGTGGGATCTGGGTGGCCGATGCCGGTTCGGCCAACGGCACCACGGCCAACGGGTCCAAGGTGGGACGGCAACCGCATCGGGTCGGTGCCGGTGACCACCTGGTGTTCGGCAGTGCGGCCTACTCGTTGCGGATGAGCTGACGCCGTGCCCGCCCTGGTCCTGAACATCCTCAAGCTGATCTTCCTGGCCTTCGTCTACCTGTTCCTGTGGCAGATCGGACGGTCCATCGGCGCCCACATCGGACCGGCACCGTCGTCGCGGCCGTCGCGCAACCTGACCGAGCTGGTGGCGGTGCGCTCCGCCAACCTGAGCGGGCTGCGCTTCCCGCTCGGTGCCGGGGTCACCATCGGGCGCAGCGGCGACTCCGACGTTGTCATCGACGATCCGTACGCCTCCGAGTTCCACTTCCGCATCGCCGTACAGAGCGACACCGCCGTCCTGTCCGATCTGGGGAGCACCAACGGCACCTACCTCAACGGGAGAAGGGTTACCGTGCCCACCCGCTTGGGCAAGGGCGACTCCATCCAGATCGGCAACACGATCCTCGAGGTGAGATGAGGTATTCCTGGGTCATCGACAGCCACGTCGGCATGGTGCGCGACGCCAACGAGGACGCCTTCTTCCCCGAGTCCGACGACGCCGCCGACGGGCCGGTGGTCATCGCCGTCGCCGATGGCATGGGTGGCGCCGCCGCCGGCGAGGTGGCCAGCCGCCTCGCCATCGACGCCTCCACCGGTACCGAAGCCGACGACGGTGACGTGCGCCAGCTGCTCGACCGGGCCAACCGGGCGGTGCTGGAAGCTGCAGAGGCCGAACCGGCCTATGCCGGAATGGGGACCACGATGACCCTGGCCCGATTCGGCGCCGATGGGCTGCTCCAGATCGGCCATGTCGGTGACTCTCGGGCCTATCTGGTGCGTGATGGGGAGCTACGACGGCTCACCACCGACGACACGGTGGTGGAGGAGATGGTGCGCGCCGGGGTCCTCTCCGAGGACGAGGCCCGCATCCATCCCCGGCGCCATCTGATCACCCAGTCGCTGGGGATGGATGGCATCGTGGTGCAGGCCATCGAGGAGCGCCTGGTCGAGGGGGACCGGGTGCTGGTGTGCAGCGACGGTCTCACCTCGATGATCGACGACAACGCCATCGGCGATGTGCTCAGCCACGCCGAGACTCCCGCCGATGCGGTGTGGTTGCTCATCGACGCCGCCAACGCCGCCGGGGGTCACGACAACACCACCGTGGCGGTGGTGGACGTCGGGCCATGACCCGCAACGCCGAGCTGTCGCTGCTAGCAGCGGCGTCGGTGCTGGCGGCACTGGGGGTGGCCTTGGCGAACTTCGCCGGCGGAGCCGGGCTCGACGCCCAAGTGGCCCTCACCTTCCTGGTGTTCCTGCTCGCCTTCGGCGGAATCCACCTGGCGTTGCGCCGCTGGGCACCCTCCGCCAACCCGTACCTCTTCCCGCTGGCGGCATTCCTGGCGGCGATCGGGTTCGTCCAGGTGTACCGGCTCGACCCCGAGCTGGCCGCTTTGCAGCGCTGGTCGCTGCTGGTGGCGGGCGGGGTGGCCTCATTCTTGATGTTCCTGCTGCGCAACGAGGGCGTCGCCATGCTGCGCCGCTACCGCTATGTATTCCTGCTCATCGCGGTTGGCCTGCTGCTGCTCCCCCTGCTCCCCGACGGACTGCCCATCCACGGCGCCGAGGTGTTCGGTTCCCGGCTGTGGGTGCGCATCGAGCTGCCGTTGGGGGGTCGCACCCTCAGCTTTCAACCCGGCGAGATCGCCAAGGTGCTGCTCACCGTGTTCCTGGCCTCGTACCTGGCAGACCGCTACCTGGTGATGGCCACTACCGACCGCAAGCTGGGCCCCCTCTTCCTGCCCGACCCCCGCCAGCTGTTCCCGGTGCTACTGGCCGGCGCCGCAGCTTTCCTGGTGTTGATATACCAGCGTGACCTGGGGGCGTCGCTGCTGCTGTTCGGGCTGTTCATCGGGATGATGTACATCACCACCGGCCGGGCCACCTATCTGTTCGCCGGCGGGGTGTTTGTCGGCG
>JACDBE010000192.1 GCA_013695075.1 Acidimicrobiia bacterium | reverse complement strand
GCGCTGCGCAGCGCCGGGGTCCCGGTCGAGTCGATCCTCGACACCGGCGTGCTCTCCCGATTGGGGTTACGCGCCGCCCTCGCCTACCTGCGCATCGCCACGTCACCCGACGCCGTCGATCCCGACGACCTCATCGAGGTGCAGCGCCGACCGAGCCGTGGTCTCCCCCGGTGGGCCGACAAGTGGCTGGCCCGGTGCCGATCCATCGACGCCATCCGCGGCGCCGCCGCCCGGTTGGATGACGCCAAGGTCTCCGCCAAGTTGGAAGATCTGGCCGACGACCTGGACCTTCTCGCCGGGCGCGCCGCCGCCGGGGCCGACACCCGCACCCTGCTCACCGCGGTACGCGACGACATCGGTCTAGGCACGGCGATGACCCTGCTTGACTCCACCGGGGCGGTGGCAGCGTCGCACCTCGACGACCTGGAGGGCCTCCTCCAGGTGGCCGATCTGCACCCGGACCCGACCGGTTTCGGTGGGTGGCTGCACCAGTCGTTCTCCGGCGATGGGGTCCCCGGTGGAGTGACCCTGTCGACGGTGCACCGGGTGAAGGGCCGGGAGTGGCAACTGGTGGCGGTGTTCGGCGCCAACGGGGGGATCATGCCGCACCGGCTCAGCGACGACGTCGAGGAGGAGCGCCGGGTGTTCCACGTCGCCGTCACCAGGGCCGCCGAGCAGGTAGTGGTGCTCGCCGACGCTACCCGACCCTCCCCGTTCCTGGCGGAGCTCGACGGGTCCGCCCCCCGTCGGGCATGGCGACCGGCGGCGGCGGTGCCGGGACCGACCTCCCGCCCGGCGGCGCCCCGCTCCCCTGCCGCTGGCGCCCCCAAGCCGTCGATCGAGCAGGCCGGCCCGGTGGCGGCAGCGTTGCGGGAGTGGCGGGCCGAACGAGCCAGGGCGGATGCTGTGCCCCCCTACGTCGTGCTGTGGGACCAGCACCTCATCGCCATCGCCCTGCGCCGGCCGACGACGCTCGCCGAGCTCGCCGCCTGCCCGGGTATCGGTCCCGCCCGGTTGGGCACCTATGGCGAGGACATCATCGAGGTCATACGTCGCGCCAGAGACGGCTGACCCGGGCAGCTCATATTTGCGGTGATGGCCGTGGGAACCCCTCCCCGCCTCGCTCCCCCCGGCACCCCTCCCAAGGGAGGGGAAGAGGACGAGGGAGGGGAAACAAGTCCCGGGAGGCAAGCCGCTCAGCCGTCTAGCGGGGCCAGGGTGCGCTCTGGCCCCGCACCGTTGACCAGGTAGAAGCGGGGCATCGAAGCCGCCTCGATGGCATCGGGGGGGAGCATCGCCTGGAACTGGGTGAGGCCGCCATCCACCCAGGTGCGGGTCACCGCCACGATCCGGCCGTCGACGGCGACCGCCACCACGTGCTCGCCCGAGGCGATCCCGGTGACGGTTCCGCTGATCAGGGCGGTCACCACGTCGGTGTCGGGGTCGGCGAACGGCGGGCGCTGGTCGAGCGATACCTCGCCAGCTGCGGCGCCGTTCGCCAGGGTGGCCACCTCGACGCCGAGCAGGTCGTGGTGGCCGGGGGGCGCCAACCCGTACGGGTCGCCCGCGGCGAACCAACGGTCGTGGTAGCGGGCTATCGCCAGCTTCTCCGCCCCGTCGACACCGAAGGTCACCGGGCCCGCTGAGCCGAGCATGGTGCTGGTGGCCCGATCCGGCAGGTCGGGGGCGAAGAGGTCGACCCCGGTGACCGGCCAGGGAACCTCCACCCCGAGCAGCGCCGCCACGGTGGGCAGGATGTCGGTGGTCTCGGCGCGGTAGTCGGAGATCTGCCCGTGGAGCTGCCCCGGCCGCTTGACGAACAGGGGCACCGCGGCCACCTCACCAACGTTGTCGGCGGTAATCACCCGGCGGTCGGTCCCGGGGCGGATGGCGACCCCGTGGTCGGCGGTGACCACCACCAGAGCATCGTGGTAGCTGCCCAACTCCTCCAGCCGTTCGATCACGTCGCCGACGAACCGGTCGACGTACTGCACCTGGAGCAGATGGCTCTGATAGGCCTGTTCCACCACCCAGGCGTCGTCTGTCCACACCGACCAGTCCCCCGGCGGGACCCGGGCCACCGAGTACCTGCGCCCATCGGGGAGGATGGTCCACGGGCTGTGCGGGAGGAGGAAGTGACCGAAGAACAACTGGTCGGCCGCCAGGGGATCGTCGAGGCGCAACTCGAAGTCAGCGAGGGCCCGACGGCGATCGTTGTCCACCGCCCGGTTGAAGCGACGGTTGACGCTCTCCTCGGCAGGGGCTTCCTGCGGTGAGGCCTCCTCTGGTGGAGCTTCCGACGCCAAGAATCCGCTCCATCCCTGGTCGATCGGCGGTAGCCCTCCAACGAGGTCGATGGGGAGCAACACGTGACCGGCGACCACCGCCAGGTCGTTGGCCAGGGCCCTCCACCAGTCTGCCGGCGGTGGACGCTGCCGGCTCCCGTCGACACATGCCGTTGTCGGGCACAGTGCGGTGACCGACTCAACGGCCTCCACCCGGTAGCCGTCCTCGACCAGAGAGAACAACGTGTCGGGATAGTCGGCGGCGCTGGGGGCTCTCTGGTCGTCGGCGGCGAGTCGGCCGGAAAGCATCGCCGGCAGGGCTTGCTCGGTGCGCTCGTGTACTCCGACGGCGTTACGGAACC
>JACDBE010000168.1 GCA_013695075.1 Acidimicrobiia bacterium | reverse complement strand
CTCCCGAACCAATCCGATGTCGGACGAAGCGCGGATGGCGATGGGACCGGCGGGGACGTCGACCGTGGTGTCGTCGGGACCTGGGTCGGCGTCCCCGCCGGCATCCCCGCCCCCGCAGGCGGCGGCGAGCATCATCAGGGCGATAGCCGCGGCGCGCCGCAGAGGCGGCGCCGGTCGGAGGTCCATGGTCAGTTCCCGGGGATGGTGGTGGGGGTGGGGTTGGTCGACTCGATGGAGCCCAGGATGTCTCCCAAGGCGTCGAACAGGGCGGGGACCGCCCACGCCAGCACCCGGAAGCCGACGAGGAGCATGACGATGGTGAGCGCCGTCCTGATCCAGAACAGATAAGACCGGTCCGGATCGAACACCGTCGCCAAGAAGCGCTGGAACGAGCCGTATGTCCCCGGAGCTGACTCGGCGGCGGCCGCAGGCGAGGGGTTCGGCGCCACCAGCGGGATCACTAGGGGCGAGTGCTGGCCCACCACCGGCACCGCTTCGGTGGGGGCGTCGACGAGATCGGAGAACGCTCCCGACCGGCTGGCGGGACGGGGGCCGGCGGCCACCGGGCCGGTCACCACCGGGATCCGTTCGAACCCGTCGAACCCGTCGCCGGCCACCACGGCGCCCGACACTGTCGTCGCCGCCCGGGCCGGCGCCGGAACATTGGGATCGTCTGGGGTCCCCCGGGGCGAGCCGGTCAGCTGCGCAGGGTCGACACCGAGCGCTCGGGCCAGCCGGTTGATGGTGTCGGCGTCTGGCTGGCGCACCCCGCGCTCGATGTCGGCGACGATCGTCGCCGTGGTGTTGAGACGCGAGGCAAGCTGGCCCCGGGACTGGCCGAGGGAGAGCCTGCGGTTCTTGATGGTGTCGCCGATGTGGCTCATGGGGGCCTCCGGGAGACGGTGCCCAAGGATATCCCACGTCGGGCGTTGCGCCGTTGCAGGGGCGCCTCCGGCATACCACCCCCCCGGTGCGGGTAACTTGGGGGGGCGCGATCAGAGGACGACGATGGCTGAAACCAAATTGATGGTGTGGATCGATCAGGATCTGTGCACCGGAGATGGTATCTGTGAGGAGATATGCCCGGATGTCTTCCTGGGTCGTGACGACGGGCTGTGGGTGGTCAAAGAGGAGGCGTCACACTTCGGGTCGTCGATCATTTTCGACGGCAAGGGGGCGCCGGACGGGTCTCGGGGCGTGGCCCGGGTGCCAGACAAGCTCATCGACGACGTGGTGGAGGCGGCCACCGAGTGTCCCGGCGAGTGCATCATGATCGAGCCATACGACGCCGATACCGTGGCCAAGCGCGGCACCTGAGCCGTGCTTGGCGGTGCGCTTAGCTGGTGATGTACTGCTCGAGCTGATCGATGAGGGCCTGCTGGTCGTTGATGACGTGCTTGACCACGTCGCCGATCGAGATCACCCCGACCACCCGGTCGCCGTCGAGGACGGGAAGGTGACGGATGCGCCGCTCGGTCATCATCGCCATGCACTCGGGTACCGACGCCGCCGGGGACACGGTGTGCAGCTCGGCGGTCATGATCTCGGACACGGCGGTGGTCTTGGAGAGCCGCTCCAGCAGGATCACCTTGCGGGCGTAGTCTCGCTCCGACACGATACCGACGAGCCGGTCGCCGTCCATCACCAGCAATGCCCCGACACCGTGTTCGGCCAGGGCCTCCAGCGCCTCGTACACCGTGCTGTCCGGCGTCACCGACCAGACGTCTTTGCCCTTCAGCGCCAGCAGGTGGGCAACGGTCGCTGCCAAAGGATCTCCTTTCCGTCCGTGACCCAACGGTACCAAGCGGAGCTCGACTCGGGGCGCAATGCTTTGATGGAGTTCACATCATGACCGATCCCAGAACCGATCCCCGTACCGGGCGGAGCCGCCGCCGGCTCACCGCCACCGTCACCGACCTTCAGGTCGTGCGCCAGCGCGGCTACCTGGTGCGGGTGGTGCTCGGTGACGCCGATCGCATCGAAGCGGAGAACAGCTTGCGCGAGCTGGGGTTGCTGGCCGACACCGCCGGGTCCGACGCGGTGGCCAGCGTGCTGGTCCGCCGCCACCAGGCCGACCCGGCGCTGCTCATCGGCTCGGGCAAGGTGGCCGAGATCGCCGCCGAGGTGGCCGCCCTCGATATCGACGTCGTGGTGTTCGACAACGAGCTGACCCCTGCCCAGCAGCGCAACCTCCAGCAGCGGTTCCACGTCGACGTGGTGGACCGGGTGGCGTTGATCCTGGACATCTTCGCCCAGCACGCCACCAGCCACGAGGGACGGATCCAGGTGGAGTTGGCCCAGCACCGTTACCGGCTGCCCCGGTTGCGGGGCCGGGGGGTGGAGATGAGCCGGCTCGGCGCCGGCATCAACACCCGGGGCCCGGGCGAGACCAGGCTGGAGACCGACCGCCGCCGCATCCTGGAACGGGTCTCCAAGCTGGAGTCCGAGCTACGCAGCTCACGACGTTCCCGGGCCACGATGGCCAAGGCGAGGAAGCGGTCCGAGATCCCGGTGGTGTCCCTGGTGGGGTACACCAACGCCGGCAAGTCGACGCTGTTCAACCAGCTCACCGACGCCGGGGCCCTGGTGGAGGACCGCCTGTTCGCCACCTTGGACTCCACGGTGCGCCGCCGCCAGCTGCCAAACGGTCGACCCGTCCTGGTCTCCGACACGGTGGGGTTCGTGCGCCGGCTGCCCCACCAGCTGATCGAGTCTTTCCGCTCGACGCTGGAGGAGGTGAACCAGGCCAGTCTGCTCCTCCACGTGGTCGACGCCGCCGACCCCGACCCCGACAGCCAGATCGCCGCGGTGCGAGAGGTGCTCCGCCAGATCGGCGCCGGGACCATCGACGAGCTCATGGTCATCAACAAGATCGACGTCGCCGAACCGGCCATGGTGTCCCGGCTCGAGGCGCTCCACCCAGACGCCGTCGCCATCGCGGCGGCCACCGGGCAGAGCATCGACGCACTGCTCGACGCCGTTGCCGACCGTCTCGAAGGGGTCACCACCGAGGTCGACCTGGTTGTCCCCTACGACCGCGGCGACGTCGTCGCCAGGCTGCACGACGTCGGCGAGGTCCTCGGCGAGGACCACGTCGCCACCGGCACCCGGATCCGAGTGAAGTTGCCCAAGATCGACGCCGACCGCTACCTGGAGTTCGCCACCCGCTAACCGGCCGTTCGCGTTCTCAATTCCTGCTAGCCCGATGGTCGAACCAAAGCCCCGTCGAGCAACGCTCCCGGAACACGCGCTCGGGTGCATGCACGAAGGCGTGCCCGATGCCTTCCTCGTCAGCTAGTCTGGTCGACCAGACCAAGCCGATGTACACCTGACCCGGGGAGACGGCAGCATGAGGGTTGTCAACGTCCAGGAGGCCAAGACCCACTTGTCCCGGTTGCTCGAACGCGTGGTGGCGGGTGAGGAGGTCGTGCTCGCCCGCGCCGGAATCCCCGTCGCGCGGCTGGTGCCCTTCGCCACCCAGCCACGGCGTCCCGGGTCGGGGAAGGGTCGCATCACCATGCCCGACGACTTCGACGCACCGCTGCCCGATGAGCTGCTCGACGCCTTCGAGGGCAAGGTCCGTTGAGGCTGCTGCTCGACACCCATGTCTACCTGTGGTGGCTCCTGAACAGTCCTCGGTTGCACGAGGCGGCCGCCGCGGCGATTGCGAAGCCTTCGACGATCGTGTTCGTCTCGGCGGCGAGCGTCTGGGAAGCGTCGATCAAGTCGACCCTGGGGCGGCTTGACCTCGGCGGGGTGGACCTGCTTGAAGAGATCGCGGCCAACGGGTTCTTTGAGCTCGCAGTGACCGGTGTGCATGCATGGTCCGCCGGTCGTCTGCCGCCTCTCCACCGAGACCCGTTCGACCGGTTGCTCGTCGCCCAAGCACATCTCGAGCAGCTAACGCTTGTGACCAACGACGATGCGCTGGCTCGCTATGACGTCAATGTGCTGTGACGTTGCCCGACCGCCCGATGGCTCAGATCACGTCGAGGACTCCGGGGTCGGGTTTCTCGTCCTGCTTTCCGGGGAGAGCGATAACGGCGTCTCGCCGGCCGACGACGGCCGGCATCAGCGCGGCGGCGTAGACCACCTGGATGGCCAGGGCGGCGATACCCGCCAGGGTCAGCCCCAGCTCGACGGGGATGGCCGGGATGATGGGTATCAGGGCGCCGATGACCCAGGCGATCTGGAACATCGTCTCGCTGTTGGTGAACGCCCTGCCCCTGGCCCCGATGGGCACCGCCGACTGGAGGAGCCCGTCGAAACCGAACTTGGCCGTGCCCCAGGCCAGGCCGGCGGCGGCGGCCAGCGCCGTCGCCGCCGGCAGCCCGAAGGCCTGGGCGGCAACGAAGGCGGCGCCGGCTTCCAGCGCCAAACCGGCCATCACCATCGGTTCCTCGGCGAGGCGCCGGTCGAGTAGCGGGGTAACCATCGCCGCCACCACGTAGCCGACGCCACCGGCGGCGATGAGGAACCCGAAGTCGACCGCCCCCCGGTCGACATCACGGAAGGCGAAGGCCACCAGCACCATCAGATAACCGTTGAGGAAACGCACCGCCGCGGTGGCGAACCGGGTGAGCCGCACCGGCCTGGGCACCGCGGGGTGCGTCCGAGCCACGGGGGAATCCGTCTCCAACTCGATGGGGGGGAGCCGGCGGGCGGCGACGGCGGACCAGCCGTAGGCGCCGGCGGCAAACAGCAGGGTCAGCCACGGGGTGCCAAGCCATCCCCCCAGCAGACCCAACGGCGCCACCACGGCGGCACCAACTACCCCCACCCTGGCGATGTGGGCGTTGGCCGACACCAGCTCGTGACGTCCCGCCAGCACCACGGGGAGCACGCTCGATCGGCTGATCCCGTGGAAGCGGGACAGCACCAGCAGGGTGAAGGCCAGCGGGAACAGGGCCACGGAATCGATGAACACGGTCATCGCCACCGCCAGCAGCACCCGCAACGCCGAGCTGGCCACTAGCCCGCTGCGGTAGGCGGCCGGGAAACGCTGGTAGACACCACCCAGCATCGGTCCGATCACGGCGAAGGGGGCCAGGGTCAACAGCAGGTAGAGCGCCATGTTCTGGCGAGCCTCGGTGGATGGCACCGAGAAGAACAGGGTGCCGGCGAGGGCCAGGGCCACCAAGGCGTCACCGGCTACCGAACCGGCGTGCGATGACGCCAGCCGGGAGAACCCGGCCCCCCGCGACCCAAAGGACACCACCACCCGGGTGGCCACCGTGGCCGTCGAGCTGCGCACCGCCCGCCGCAACCGGCGCCGCCGCGGTGGAGCATCTGCCCGCTCCACCGTCGGGTCGTCGCTTCCATCGATCACGGGCCCAACGTAGCGTGGGCCTGGCTACTCGATCAGCCTTGCGCCGCCCCTCCGCGTCCCATGGCGTGCAACGTGTGGCGGATGCGATCGGCCACCGCATCGAGATGGTCGGGATCGGGTGACGGGTCGGCGGCGGCGAAGTCCAGGTCTCCCATGGAGTCGATGGGCACCAGGTGGATGTGCAGGTGAGGCACCTCCAGCCCGACGATGGTGAGGCCGACCTTGGTGCGCGAGAACGTCTCCTGGAGAGCCTGCCCGATGATCCGGGATACCGATATGAGCTGGGCCAGCAGCTCGTCATCGGCGTCGATCCAGTGGTCGACCTCGTGGCGGGGCACCACCAGGACATGGCCGTCCGCCAGCGGGTTGATCGACAGGAAACCGACGAAGCGGTCGTCCTGCCAAACGAAGCGGGCCGGCAGCTCGCCAT
>JACDBE010000124.1 GCA_013695075.1 Acidimicrobiia bacterium | reverse complement strand
AAACCGACGAGGACCTGCTCGCTCGCCCAGCGGTCACTGGGCCTTTCAACGACCCGTTCCACGGTGGAGGAGTCGCTCAGAATCGCCGTCATCCAGGTCGCTGCCGAGCGGGACAGGCGGGCGAGGGATCAGATCGACTTCCTTGAACGACTGCCCTCCCTGGTCGACATGGACGTCCTCGCATCGGACGAACATGTGGGCGGCAGCTGCTCGACAACAGATCGGCGCGGCGGCACCAGCTGGCGGGTGGTCGGTCAGCCTGGCGGGGGGATCGCTGGTTGGACCGGGCCGCTGGGCGAGGCGGTCGCCGGGTTTGCTCCGGTGTCGATGGACACCATGGTCTGGCCCAGGTTGCCGCTGGGACCGACGTGTTTGAGGGCACCCAGGTAGACGGTGTCGGTCTCCAGGTCGGTCCAGGACACGGTGATCACGGCAGTTTCTCCGTTGGCAGCGCTGGGCGGGGCGTCGGTAACCACGAACCCGGCGTCGGCTTCGTCAACCGCCAGCCAGGTGGACAGGTCGTAGTCAACCGTCCTGTCCCCGGTGGCAAAGCCGTGCACTGCCACAGTGTACGACCCGCTGTGGGTGGGTACGAAGTCGACCTGCTCCACCGCCATGGTCGACCCGCTCCCGGCGACGAAGGCGCCATTGGCACCGAACACGTACAGGTCGAGATCCCCGGTTTCGCCGTCCACGGCGACCCTCACCACCCGGGTGGTGTCGGTGACCTCGATGGTGTGCAGGCTGATTCCGGTTCCGCTGGCCAAGGCGGTGTTGATGTCCTGTGACGGGTCGGCGTCCACCGACCCGCTGGTGACCTCGGGAGGGACCAGCCCGGTGGGGAGCGGCTGGTACCCGCCGCTGTAACCGAACCCGACGGTGATCCGCGCCGTGCCCGATTCGCCGGCACCGGTGGTGGCGACATCGGCGGTGAAGGCGACGGCGCGCACCGCCAGCGGGCTCACCACCCGGTAGCCATCGGTGACCCAGCTCAGGATGCCGAAGCGCCACACATCGAGGTCGGCCCGTTGCGGGGTGAAGGTCACCGTGAACGAAGCGGTCTCGCCCGGGGCCAGGGTCAGCGTCGCCGGGCTCACCTCGACGGAGAACCCGGGCGGTTGGCGGACCTCGGCTGTGAACACCCTGGTCTTGTCGGCCACCGAGGTGACGGTGCGGGTTACGGCTTGGCTTTGGGCAACGTCGGCGACGGCGATCGACGGCAGGTTGACGTCGCTGGCATCGGTGGGGTACCCCTGGGCGGCCAGGTCGTCGCAGGTGCCAGAGACCAACAGGGAACCCAATCCCGCCCCGCAGGCGAAGGCGGTGTAGTCCAGCACCCCGGCGTCGTAGACCAACCCCGGGTTGAAGGCGCTGCCCCGCTGGTACACCTTGGGGCCGGGCCACAGGTACCCGGCACCCATGTCAAACGCTTCGGCCGGGGTCTCGCCATCCTCGGCGTAGACATCCCGCCTGGTGCTGGTGACCAGTGCCGACTTGGCCATCGCCGGTGACCAGTCGGGATGAGCCTGGACGAGCATGGCGTACACCCCGGCGACGTGTGCGGCGGCCATCGAGGTGCCGCCCAGCGCCCGGAACAGCTGGCCGGGCACCCCGAGGAGACCGCCGGGGCTGGTGGCGGCGAGGATGTCGACCCCGGGAGCCACCAGGTCCGGTTTGATGATGTCGGCGCTGAGACGACCCGGTCCTCGCGACGAGAAGGCGGCGACCACGCCTCCGCCGCCCAGGGCGGGGACGGCTCCGCTGAGCACCGCGGTGGCTTCGCTGCCCGCCGCCTCCAGGTAAGCGTCCAGGGTGGCGGCGTCGGCGGCCTCGAGGTGGACGGTGGGGACGAAGTGGCTGTCCGTGTCGAGCGAATCGCCGGCCTCGGAGTTGACCAGGATCATCCCGCTGCCGCCCTGCTCGTTGACGGCCTGGCCCTTGGCGATGCGGGTCACCGTGCCCCGGGCGCAGACCACGATGGCCCTGGTGATGTCGGTGGAGAACGACACGGCGGGGTCGCACTCGGCGTTCCCGGCGGCCTCGCCGGAGATCAGCTGCCGTCCGGTGGTGCCGGCGGTGATGCTGACCCCGGTGAGCACGGTGCCGTCGCCGAGGGTCACGGAGCCCTGGAATGTCCGGTCGTGGGTGGCGGCGCCCACCGATGTCACCCATGGGGCGGTGGCCGGGGCGGCGATGGTGCCGCCCCCGGGACCGCTGTTGCCCGCCGGGGTGGCCACCGGGATCCCGGCGGCGGTGGTGAACAGGAAGGCGAGCTCGTCGACACCGAAGGTCGCCGATCCCGAACCCACCGAGTAGTTGATCACATCGACACCGTCAGCGACGGCCTGGTCGATGGCGGCCACCAGATCGGCGGTGGAGCAGGCGCTCTCTCCGGGGCCGGTGGCCCAGCACGCCTTGTAGACGGCGAGCCGAGCCCGGGGAGCGACCCCGGACACCGGTGCCCAGGCCGCACCGAGCATCGACGCCGCCACGTCCTGGTTGCCGGCGGCGGTGGCCGCCACGTGGCTGCCGTGGCCGTCGGCATCGCGGGCCGACAAGAACTCGCCGGCGGCGAGGCCGTCGCCGCTCCCGCCGTGGAACGCCTCACCGAAGGCCCGGGCGGTCACCAACTTGCCCCCGCAGGCGAAGTCGGCGTCGTCCGGGTTGAAGGCGGTGGCGCCGAACTCGCACCCGCTTGGGGTGAACCCGTCCGGGCGATCCCGGTAGCCGTCAGCGGCAAAGCTGGGGTGCTCGGGCCAGATCCCGGTGTCGATGACCCCGACGACGACGTCCTCACCGGTGTACCCGGTGGCCCAGGCACCCTGCGGATTGTCCAGCTCGAGGTAGCCGGGGGAGGAGTCGGTGGCCGGTCGGCGCAGCTGATCGGGGATGACGGCGAGCACCTCGGGCAATGAGGCCAGCGCCGCCGCCTCCGCTGCGCTGAGCCGGGCGGCGAAGCCGTTGACGGCCACCGTGTAGTCGTACAGCCTGGCGCCAGTCGCCACCCCGGCGTCGTCGAGGGCGGCGTCGTGCTCGGCGCGCAGGACCTCGGCGTATGCCCTCGCGGCTGGCGTCGAGGCGTCCAGCCGCTCGCCGGGGGCGGGCATGGTAGCGGCCGGTCCGGCCACATCTCCGTCGTAGGTGGCGACCGGATCGGAGGCCATCAGCACCAGGTGGAGGGCGGCCGACTTGGCCCCGGCGATGCTGGTCAGCGCATCGGGTGGCACGCTCGGCGCCGCAGACGCGGCAAAGACAAGCGACGCCGTGGTCGCCAGCGCGACGATCAGGACGGCAGTCCGTTTCACCCGGTGGACCCCCTTCCTCGCAGTGTCGCAGCCGCCGCCCGCCCGTCGACCGGGCGAGCGACCCAAACGAAACGGCGCCTCGGGTGTGTCACTCCGTCTGTGCCCAGACTAGCCGGGGGTGATGGCCTGTGCCCCGGGGGATAGGGCACCGTCGACCTCGACGGCCCATTGACCCGCCCGGTTAGACAAGCGCTCGCCGGTAACATTGCCGGCGTGTCCAACAACCTCAAGACCGCCGGTCTGCTCGGGCTGCTCGGCGGTCTGTTCGTGCTGGTGGGGTCGGTCCTCAATGGTTCCCAAGGGGCCGCCATTGCCCTGGTCATCGCCGTGCTGTTCAACTTCGCCATGTACTTCTTCTCGGACCGGTTGGCGCTGGCGTCGGCCCGGGCCAAGCGCATCGAACCGGGGACGCTGCCCGAGGTGGAGCGGATGGTGGCGTCACTGGCGGCGCGCGAGGAACTGCCCATGCCCAAGCTCTACCTCATCGAGCAGCCCCAGCCCAACGCCTTCGCCACCGGGCGCAACCCGCAACACGCCGCGGTTGCGGTCACCCGGGGGATCCTCGAGCTGATGCGGCCCGAGGAGCTGGAAGGGGTGCTGGCCCATGAGCTGGCCCACGTCAAGAACCGCGACATCCTGATCTCCACCATCGCCGCCACTGTCGGCGCCGCCCTGTCGTTCCTCACCCGCATGGCGATGTTCGGGGGGATGGGCCGCGACCGGGAGAGCAACAACCCCCTTAGCGCCATCCTCGGCTTGGTGGCGCTGATCGTGGCCCCCCTGGCGGCCATGCTCATCCAGGTGGCGATCTCGCGGTCTCGTGAGTTCCAGGCGGATCGGTCCGGGGCGGAGATCACCGGCGCCCCGCTGGCGCTGGCCAGTGCCCTCGGCAAGCTGGATGCAGGAACCAGCAGGGTGCCCATGGCGGTCAACCCCGCCGTGTCCCAGCTGTTCATCGCCGACCCGCTCAAGGCGTTCGGCGGGCGCCGCGGCGGCGGCATCGCCCGCATGTTCGCCACCCACCCGCCCATCGCCGAACGGGTAGCGCGCCTGCAACAGATGGCCAGCGGCGTCCGCTGAAGTCGGCCGAGGGCTGTGGTCGCAGCCTTTCGATGCGGGCCGGTGCCGTTGATGTTGGGACGGTCGTTGCCGTCGCCGTGAGGCGTCGCCAGCCACCTCGGTGATCGTGGAGGCTGGCGCCGTGGCGCGTCCTGCTTGCAGTTCGGTGTGCTGGTTCGTGTCGGTGCCGGGAGAAGGATTCGAACCTCCGTAGGCGAATGCCGGCAGATTTACAGTCTGCTCCCTTTGGCCGCTCGGGCATCCCGGCTCGGAGTCGGTGAGGATACCGTGTCCCGCCCGCGGCCGGTCGAGGCCGCCAGTGACGGCACAACTCGTTCAGACCCACCCCAACGTCGAGGGCGGCTAGCACCTCACCACCCGGTTCATGAACTATCTTGAGCATCGGCGCACTCCTCCTCGCCGGCACCAACCGGCGAATCGTCTGACATGACACCAGGAGGGTGTGTAACGCCCCGACCACCAACCCGTCATCCACAACTTCTGGGTATAGCTCCATCGACCTCGACCTGGAGGACTCACCGTGAGCGATTCGACTCTCCTGGCGCATCTCAGCGGCCGCCTGGGCCACGGTTCAGAGAACCTCGCTACCGAGGCCCTCGAGTACGTGCTACGGAATCCGCTGGTTTCGGACGCGTTCCAGCGCCACCTTCGCGCCCTGGCCCCTTCGCTTCCATCACTCGCCAGGTATCGGATCCAGGTCGGCGACGACGGTGATGCCGGTATCCGGGACCTTGTGGGCGCGACCTCCGATGGGGTCACGCCGCTAGTCGTTGAGGTGAAGTTCGACGCGCCGCTCACGAGCAACCAACCCGGGGCCTACATGCGCGCGCTGGCTGCGCTGGAGGTTCCGGCGCTCCTGGTGTTTCTGGTGCCAACGTCGCGCGCAGCCCAACTGTGGCCCCGGCTGCTCCGTCGAAGTGACGAGGCAGGGATGGCCACGACTTCGAGTGGCGACGGCATGGTCGCTACTAGCGGATCCGTGACACTGGCCGTCACAACCTGGGCGGCGGTGCTCGACGACCTCAGCGGCATTCCTCTCGGTGAAGCGAACCAACAAGTGCTGGCTGAGATCACCCAACTGCGCGGACTCTGCGCCCGAGAGGACCGCGAAGGTTTCATGCCATTTGGCGCCCCATTCCTCGAAGGTGACACAGGTCGACACCTACTGGCGCTGGACGGGCTTCTGATCGACGCCATCGAGGTGCTCCGAGGCGAGCACCTGGTCGTGACGCGGGGGTTCAAGTGGTCCGCCGGGCAGGGTTGGTTCGGCAAGTACTTCAAGCTGGCTGGAGTCGAGTCCCTTCTGCACGCCAACTTCAGTCGATGGGCGTCGTTGGCCGACACCCCACTCTGGGTGCGCATCTACCCCAAGTCGGATCCACGTGTCTCCGAGGCGCTCGAGCCGCTGCGCACCTCCGAGCCCCGGCGTCTGTTCGACGACGACGGGCTGCAGATCCCCGTGCCGCTGCCGGCAGACGGCGATCGCGAAGCTTGCCTCGCCAGCATCGTCTCCACTCTCAAGGACGTGCACTCTTTGCTCGCGGAGCTCGAATCGCAGGATGTCGTCGGGTTGGTTCAGGACGACTCGACGGACGAGATCACCTACGAGCCAGGGTGAGCGACGACCCATTCGACCGGCTCCACCCGGCGGTCGCGCACCGAGGCCGCCAGTGACCAGCCATGGTGCCATGGAAGTGCTCTATCCTGTCCCGGCTGCACCGGGTCCGGCACCAGCCGCGCTGGGTTCGGCCATCCGTCGTGGCGGACGGATTGGGTCTCGGTCGTAGAAGCGCCCGCCTGGGCGGCATCGCCCCCTTAGCTCAAGTGGCAGAGCAGCGGCCGGTGGAGGCCGCCCATGACCAGCCATGGTGCCATGGAGGTGCTCTATCCTTCGGCGCCGTTCAGGTGAGCAGCGCCCCCTTAGCTCAGTGGCAGAGCACTTCCATGGTAAGGAAGGGGTCCCGGGTTCAAATCCCGGAGGGGGCTCTGGCGATCGGCGTCGATCGCCTTG
>JACDBE010000098.1 GCA_013695075.1 Acidimicrobiia bacterium | reverse complement strand
GTCACCCTCGGTGCTGGCACAATGGCCGGTGCTGACAACAATGCACGCGGGCGTGGCGAAACGGTAGACGCGCCAGGCTTAGGACCTGGTGGGCATAGCCCGTGGGGGTTCGAGTCCCTCCGCCCGCACCGTGCAGACCCGTTACCTCATCCTTGCCGCCCTGGTGACCGGGCTGGCCATCGTGGTCGCCGCCGCAGTGTGGTTCGGTTCGCTGTGACCTGATGCGGGTGCTGGTGGTCGGCGGCGGCATCGCCGGGGTGTCGGTGGCGGCGGCGTTGGCGCCGCATGCCGCGGTGACCCTGGTGGAGACCGAGGGTTCGCTGGCGTACCACACCACCGGCCGGTCTGCCGCCCTCTACTTCGAGAACTACGGGACACCGGCGACACGGCCACTGAGCCGGGCCAGCCTCGGGTACCTGCGGGATCCTCCGCCGGTACTGGTCGATGCCCCCCTGCTGGCTCCCCGCGGCGCCCTCACCGTTGCCGCCGCCGACGGGCTCGATCGGCTGGAAGCGACCTACGTCGAAGGGACCGCTCTGGGTACCACGGTGGAGCGGCTCACCGCCGAGGAAGCCGTATCCCTGTGCCCGGCGCTCCGCCCCGGGTCCGTGGCCGCCGCCCTGTGGGAGCCGGAGGCCGCCGACATCGACGTCGCTGGGCTGCACCAGTCGATCGTGCGGGCCGGCCGTGGCGGCGGCGTCGAGATCCTCACCGGTACCGAGCTGGCGGGGGCGCAGCGGGACGGGTCGGGATGGACCGCCCGCATGGGCGACACGGTGTGGCGGGGCGACGTGATCGTCAACGCCGCCGGCGCCTGGGGCGACGTGGTCGCCGGCCGGTGCGGGGTCGAGCCGGTAGGGCTGATCCCGATGCGCCGCACCGCCTTCATGGTCCCCGGCGAACCGGCATGGGCGGCATGGCCCATGGTGGTGGAGGTGGGCCATCGCTGGTACTTCAAACCGGACGGGACCCAGCTGCTGTGCAGCCCGGCCGAGGAGAACGCCTGCGAGCCGTGCGACCCCAGGCCGGCGGAGATCGACGTGGCACTGGCCATCGACCGCATCAACCAAGCGACCACCCTCGCCATCAGGACGGTGCGCTCATCGTGGACCGGGCTGCGTACCTTTGCGGCCGACAGGACGATGGTGATCGGGCCGGACGCGGATTGCCCCGATTTCGTGTGGCTGGTGGGGCAGGGAGGCACCGGGATCCAGACGGCACCGGCGGCGGGACGGCTCGCCGCCGCCCTCGCCCTCGACCGACCCATCCCCGGCGACCTGGTCGACGCCGGGATCGACGTGGCAGCGTTGAGCCCATCCCGCTTCGCCGGCAATCGGAGGGATGCCACCGCCTAGCGGTCCCGGTACCTGCTGCTCCCGATGGTGGACGTCGAGTTCCCGTACCATCGACCCGGTGATGCGACGATGTTGACCCTGGCGGACGCCGAGGTGCGCGCCCTGGCCACCGGCGAGATGGTCATCGCCTTCGTCCCCCGGATGACGGTCGCCGACGGTGACGAGGTGGCGCTCGGCGCTACGGGAACGATGCCGGCCGACGACCTCAAGCCGGCCTACCGGCGCTGGTCGACGGAGCCAGCCCCGGACGGGCCGTGGAGCGTCGTGGTGGTCGCCATCCACTCCGCCGCCCTGCTCGATCCCGATGCCGGCAGCTCCCGCCACATCCGCACCGAGCCGGGAACCGAAGACCTGGCCATCCTCCGGGTCTACGGACCCGACGGCCCGGTGCTGTCAGACACCGCCTTCGCTGCCAGGGTGCGCTCCATCGAGGGCGCCATGACCGGTTGAGAGGCCAGCACCGGGCTCATCGGCGGGGCGGGCGGAAGCCCCGGTTGCGGGCCTCGGCCAGCGTGTCCGGGCCGAAGGTCTGCACCTGGCGCAGCCGCACCAGGTCCTCCGCGGTCAGGCGATCGGAGACGGCCCCGAACTGGGTCTCGTCGTCGCAGTCGTAGACGGTCATGGTGTCCCGCAGCCCGAGGTATCGGTGATGCTCGAAGCGGCGCAAACGACCCACGGCTACACCCGCGGCGGCTCGCGGTACCCGCCGAACACCGACTTCAGGGTGGTCACCATCTCCCCCAGCGTGGCCCGGGCCCTGGCGGCGTCTATGAGCAGCGGCATGGTGTTGGCGTCGCCGCGGGCACCCTCCTCGAGCGCGGTGAGGGCGGCGGTGACCGCCGCCTGGTCGCGCTCGCCGCGCAGCCGCTGCAGGCGGGCGCGCTGGCCGTCCTCGATCTCGGTGCCGATGCGCAGGATGTCGAGGGGCTCCTCCGCGGTCTTGACGTGGACGTTGACCCCGACGATGGCCCGCTCCCCCGACGTCACCGCCTTCTCGAACTCGTAGGCGGAATCGGCGATGGCCCCCTGGAACCAGCCCTCGTCGATCCCAGCGAGCACGCCGTCCAGCATCGACCCCTCGCCCATGCGGTCGATGGCGGCGAACATCTCCTCGGCCTGAGCCTGGATGCGGTCGGTCATCTGCTCGACAAACCATGAACCGCCCAGCGGGTCGATGGTGTCGGCCACCCCGGTCTCCTCGGCCAGCACCTGCTGGGTGCGCAGAGCGATCTCGGCGCTCTTGGCGGTTGGCAGGGCGTACACCTCGTCAAGAGCGTTGGTGTGCAGCGACTGGGTGCCGCCCAGCACCGCCGCCAGCGCCTCGACGGCGGTGCGCACGATGTTGTTCTCCGGCTGCTGGGCGGTCAGCGACACCCCGGCGGTCTGGCTGTGGAACCGCAGCTTCAAGGACCGTTCGTCCTTGGCTCGGTACCGGTCGCGCATCCACCGGCTCCAGATGCGACGGGCGGCGCGAAACTTGGCGATCTCCTCGAAGAAATCGATATGGGCGTCGAAGAAGAACGACAGCCGAGGGGCGAACTGGTCGACGTCGATCCCTCGCCGCATCCCGGCCTCGATGTAGGCGAAACCGTCGGCAAGGGTGAAGGCCAGCTCCTGCGCGGCGGTGGCCCCCGCCTCCCGAATGTGGTACCCGCTGATCGAGATCGTGTTCCACCGCGGCACCTCGTCAATACAGAACTCGATCATGTCGACGATGAGCCGCATGTGCGGCGGTGGCGGGAAGATCCACTCCTTCTGGGCGATGTACTCCTTGAGGATGTCGTTCTGCAAGGTGCCCTGCAGCTGCGACCAGGCGATCCCCTGCTCCTCGGCGGCGACCAGTAAGAAGGCGAACAGCACCTCGGCGGGGCCGTTGATGGTCATCGACACCGACACCTCCCCCAAGGGGATGGCGTCGAACAGGTCCACCATGTCCTCCGAGGAGCTGATCGACACCCCGCAATGGCCCACCTCGCCCAGGGAGCGGTCGTCGTCGGCATCGAGCCCCATCAGGGTGGGCATGTCGAAGGCGACCGACAACCCGTGCTGTCCCTGCGAGAGCAGGTAGCGAAAGCGTTCGTTGGTCTGGGCGGCCGAGGCGAACCCGGCGAACTGGCGCATCGTCCACATCCGGCCCCGATAACCGGACGGGTGGATGCCCCTGGTGTACGGGAAGGCACCGGGGTAGCCGATCGCCTCGTCAGGGTCGCCTTCTTCGGGGAGTCCCAGGGCGGGGACGTCCTCGAACGACATCGTGGTGAACCGGTCCTTGCGGTGGCGCCCGGAACGGTATGCCTCCTCCCAGGAGAGGCGGGCGCCGTCGGCGGGTGGGCTGTCGGTCATCGGCTGGTCTCCTCCTGGTCACCCGGAGAGTTCCGGTCCGCCCACCTGTCGATCACCTGCTGCACCTCAACACCGCCGACCGGGTCGCCGACGGCGCCAAGGGCGGCGAGGTACTCCGCCTGCAGATCGAGCACCTCGATGATCACGTCGCCATCATACGGGTGACCCTCGGCCACGGCCCGTTCCTGGGCGTACTGCGCCGCCTCCAGGCCACCGACGACCACTGTCTCGCCCTGACGGAGGTCGGGGTCCTGCACGTAGCGCATCTCCCATGCGAGGATCCGACGCACGTCCTCTGGCCGGAGACGGGCCGCCGTCTGCGGGCGCAGCCGCCCCCGCACGAAGGCGATGGCGTCTTCCACCCCGTAGATGACGGCGTCTTCGGGGGGTCGCCGTCGTTCCTGCCACAGGAAGGCCAGCGCCACCGTCACCAGGGCGGCGAGGAGCCCGGCGGCAACCAGCATCGAGGTCACCGGCCAATGGTACCGTCGCCCTTCGCCGCCAACCGGAGGCCGCCATCCTGGAGACGATGAAGCTGTTCTTCGCCATCCTGGCGGTGCTGGCCAACGTCGCCGTGGTCGGCTTGGTGGTGGTGTGGATCGGGAGCCGGTTCTCGGACTCGCTTGCCGCCCTCCGCCACCGCATCGACGAGTCGTTGCACGGTTACGAGTACTGGATCGGCTTCGTGGTCGCCCTGGTGTCCACCGTGGGCAGCCTGTACCTGTCGGAGGTGGAACACTTCGAGCCGTGCCGGCTGTGCTGGTTCCAGCGCATCGCCATGTACCCGCTGGCACCCATCCTGGGCATCGCCGCCTGGCGGGGCGACCGGGCCATCAGGCCGTACGCCGTGACCCTGGCCGCCATCGGGCTGCCCATCAGTGCCTGGCACTACCTCATCCAGAACTTCCCATCCCTGGAGTCGGGCGGGTCGTGTTCGCCGACGGTGCCCTGCACCGCCGATCCGCTGTGGGTGTGGGGGTACGCCACCATCCCCTATATGGCGTTGAGCGGGTTTGCCCTTATCATCACCCTTATGGTCGTGGCTCGGAGCAACGACCGCTCCGACGATTTCCCCGAGGTGACTCCGTGACAACCAAGAAGCGGCCGGCACCGCCGACGAAGGCCTCGTCGAAGGCGGCCCGGTCGTCGACCTCCCCGACAACGAAGGCTCCCAAGCGACCGACGACAGGCGCCGGCACACAACCGACGCGCCCCGCCGCCACGGCCACCGCCGCCAGGCGTGGTCCGCAGCCGGCACCGAAGAAGCCGTTCCCGGTGCTCCCGGTGGTGTTCGTCGGGGTGGCGCTGGCCCTCATCGCCGCCATCGTGTTCAGCTCGGACCGCTCGATCAACGCCGAGACCGGGGTGCCCGAGGTGACCGGTGAGGCGCTGGCACCGCACCCCGGCAACATGGAGCCGGCAGAAGATCCCGCCGTGGGGACCGCCGCTCCGGCGGTGGTCGGTGAGGACTTCGGAGGCAACACGGTGTCGATTGACCCCACCGACGGCAGCCCCAAGGCGATCATGTTCCTGGCCCACTGGTGCCCCCACTGCCAGGCGGAGGTGCCCAGGGTGCAGGCCTGGCTCGACGGTGGCGGTGGGGTCGTGGGCGTCGAGATCGTCTCGGTGCTCACCTCGATGAGCTCGTCGCAACCCAACTACCCCCCGTCGGAGTGGATGGAGCGCGAGGGCTGGACGAGCCCGGTCATCCGCGACAGCGACAACTCCGAAATCCTGGTGGCGTACGGCTCGGGCGGTTTCCCCTACTACGTGTTCGTCGACGCCGACGGCAACGTGGCCCGGCGCTCGGCGGGCGAGCTCGACATCGCCACGCTCCAAACCTACATGGAGGAGATCGCCTCCTGACCTGACCGCCGCTACAGGCCGATGCGGTCGGCGAGTTCGGCGCGCCATGCCGCCGAGTTGCCCAACATCAGCTGGGAGGTCTTGGCCCGCTTGAAGTACAGGTGGGCGTCGTGCTCCCAGGTGAACCCGATGCCACCGTGGACCTGGATGGTGTCGGCCGCCACCGAGTAGTAGGCATCCGTGCAGAAGGCCTTGGCCAGCGGGGCGGCGATGCGCAGCTCGGGGTCGCCCGCCGACGCCGCCCACCCGGCGTAGTAAGCGGCCGAGCGGGCCGATTCCACCGCCACCAGCATGTCGGCACAGGTGTGCTTCACCGCCTGGAACGAGCCTATGGGCCGGCCGAACTGCATCCGTTGCTTGGCGTAGGAGACGGACATGTCGAGCCCTCGGCTGGCGCCGCCCACCGACTCGAAGGCGAGCCCGACGGCCGCCAGGTCGTACAGCTCGGCCACCACCTCGGCCCCGCCCCGCTCCAGCCTGGCATCCGCGCCCACCGAAACCCCGTCGATGCGCACCGTTGCCTGCTTGCGGGTCATGTCCAGGGTCTCCAGCCGCTCCCTGGTCAACCCGGGCGCATCCCCGTCGACGAGGTAGAAGCCCAGCTCGCCGGCCTCTTCGAGGGCGGCCACGATCACGGTGTCGGCGGTGTGCCCGTCCACAACATACGACTTCACCCCGTCGAGGACCACGGTGTCCCCGTCGCTGCGGGCGGTAGCGGTGATCGTCGCCGGATCCCAGCCGCCACCCTGGTCGACGATGGCCACCGCCAGGGTGTGCTCACCAGAGGCGACCCCCGGTAGCAGCGTCTTCCTCTGCTCGTCGCTGCCCGCCAGCAGCACCAGGTTGGCCCCGAGCACCGCGGTGGCCAGCAGCGGCGACGGGGTGAGCCGTCGCCCCGTCTCCTCCAGCACCACTCCCAGCTCGAGGTGGGTGAAGCCGGCACCGCCGAACTCCTCGGGAATGTGCATGCCGGCGATGCCCATGCCCGCCATCTCCGACCACACCGCGGGGTCGATGCCGGAGTCGGTCTCCATCAGCTCCCGCACCCGAGCCATGGGCACCCGGGAGTCGAGGAACCCGGCGACGGTGCTGCGCAGCATCTCCTGCTCGTCGGTGAAGGCGAAGTTCATCGTGCCGGCTCCCTGCGACGTGGCGGTGCATTGTGCCACCGCTGCCAGGTCCCGGAGGTCCCCGCAGGTCTAGCCTCAGCCGATGCCCGCGCCATGGCACCACCAAGGCGAAACGGCGCTCATCCGCAAGATCACCGTGGGCGCCTACGAGAACAATGTCTACGTGGTGGCCTGCGCCACCACCGGCAAGGCGGTGATCGTCGACGCCGCCTTCGAGCCAGATCGGATCGCCGTTGCCGTCACCGACGTCGAGCCCATCGCCATCCTCACCACCCACGGCCACTTCGACCACGTAGGAGCCGCCGCCGACACCGCCCAACGCCTCGGGATCCCGTTCCGGCTCCATCCTGCCGACGCCGGCATCGCCGGGATGACCCCCGACGAGCCACTCCACCCCGGCCCGATCCAGGTTGGCGACCTGACCATCGGCGCCCGCCACACCCCGGGCCACACCCCCGGGTCGCTGTGCTTCGTGGTCCCCGGGGTGGTGATGTCCGGTGACACCCTGTTCCCGGGAGGGCCCGGGGCCACCTCCTCAGCGCACTCGTCGTTCCCCACCATCATCGCCTCCATCGCTACCGGATTGTTCACCCTCGACGAGGCAACCCTGGTGATGCCCGGCCACGGTCTCGACACCACCATCGGCACCGAGCGGCCGGCGCTCGACCAGTGGCGGGAGCGGGGCTGGTGAGCGCCATCCAGGTCAACGCCACCCTCGCGTCGATCAGGTCGAGCTGAGGAGCACAGCCTGGGATCGAGCGGGGCGCCCCGCCGGTACAATTCAAGTGTGGCCGGACCCCCCCTGCTCTCCATCTCGTCCCTGCACGTCTCGGTGGCGGACACCGAGATCGTCAAGGGGCTCGATCTGGTCGTCGACCGTGGCCAGATCCATGCGCTTATGGGCCCCAACGGGTCGGGGAAGAGCACGCTGGCGGCGGTGTTGATGGGCCACCGGGCGTACACCGTGACCGCCGGGACCGTCGAGCTCGATGGAGAGAACATCGCCGCATGGACCGCCGACGAGCGGGGCCGGGCCGGGATGTTCCTCGGCTTCCAGTACCCCGAGGAGATCCCCGGGGTGTCGGTGGTCAACTTCCTGCGCACCGCCCTCACCAACCGCACTGGCACCAACTACACGGTGCTCGAGCTGCGGCTCAAGGTGATGGACGCCATGCGCAGCCTGGGGATGGATCCCTCCTTTGCCGACCGCTACCTCAACGAGGGATTCTCCGGCGGCGAGCGCAAGCGCAACGAGATCCTCCAGATGACGGTGCTCGAACCGGTGCTGGCCATCCTCGACGAGACCGACTCCGGCCTCGACATCGACGCCCTCAAGACCGTCGCCGAGGGCGTTGCCCGTATGGCGTCTGACGAGCGGGGCTTCCTGGTCATCACCCACTACCAGCGGTTGCTGGAGTACCTGGAACCCACGCACGTTCACGTGTTCGTCGACGGGCGGATCGTGGCATCGGGCGGCTCCGACCTGGCCCGGCAGGTGGAGGCGGACGGCTACGAGCGCTTCCGCCCGCAGCCGGCGACGACGTGAGCGACCTGGCCCATCTGAGGCGGGACTTCCCCCTGTTGGGACGTGCGGTGCACGGCAAACCGCTGGTGTACCTGGACTCGGCCGCCTCCAGCCAGAAGCCGGTGCAGGTGATCGACGCCGTTGCCGAGTTCTACGCCACCAGCTACGCCAATGTGCACCGCGGTGCCTACACCCTGTCCGACGAGGCCACCACGGCATACGAGGGCGCCCGCGCCAAGGCGGCCGCCATGGTCGGGGCGGCGTCGCCCACCGAGATCGTCTTCACCTCGGGCACCACGGCGGCCATCAACACCGTTGCCTACGGGTGGGGGCTGGATCACCTCCGGGCGGGCGATCGCATCGTCCTCACCGTCATGGAGCACCACTCCAACATCGTGCCGTGGCAGCTGGTGGCAGGACGCACCGGGGCCGAGCTGGCCTACCTCCGGGTCGGTGCGGATCACCAGGTGGACCTGACCGACCTGGAAGAGGTCATCGACGAGCGCACCCGCATCGTCGCCGTCAGCGCCATGTCCAATGTCACCGGGACCATGCCCCCGGTGACCCAGCTGGCCGCAGCCGCCCATGCCGTCGGGGCCGTGGTGGTGGTCGATGCCGCCCAGGCGGTCCCCCACCTGCCCGTAGACGTGGCGACGCTCGGCGCCGACTTCCTCGCCTGGAGCGGGCACAAGATGCTGGGCCCCACCGGGATCGGTTGCCTGTGGGGCCGGGCCGACCGTCTGGAGGAGATGAGCCCGCTCCAGGGTGGTGGCGAGATGATCTCCGACGTCGGGCTCTACGAGTCGCGGTGGGCTCCCGTGCCCCACAAATTCGAGGCGGGCACCCCGCCCATCGCCCAGGCGGTCGGTCTCGGTGCCGCCATCGACTACCTGGACAAGGTGGGCATGGACGCGGTGCGCCGCCACGAGACCGCCATCACCGGCTACGCCCTCGATCGGCTGGCCACCATCCCCGACCTGACCGTCCACGGACCGACCGATCTGGCGGTGCGCGGCGGAGCCGTCAGCTTCACCCTGGGTGACATCCACGCCCACGACATCGCCACCATCCTCGACGAGGAGAACGGGGTCGCCATCAGGGCCGGCCATCACTGCGCCAAGCCGTTGATGCGGCACCTGGGCCTGACGTCGGCGGCGCGGGCATCGTTCTACGTGTACACCACCGAGGACGAGATCGACCAGCTGGTCGCCGGCCTCCACACCGCCCGCAGGATCTTCGGTCTGTCCTGAACGCCGCGACAGCAGCCTAAGGAGGTGCGCCTGTCCGCGCACTTCCTTAGGATCGCCCGGTGGGGCAGTTCCTCTCTGACCTGGCGGCCTCCCAGCCGGCGCGGTTCGGGCTGCTCGTCGGGATCGGCGGGACGGTGCTCGCCGTCCTGGCGTGGGCCGCCATCAGGTCGGCCGGTAGCCGCTCCGGTCCTGCCCCGTGGGGCGGGGCGGTGATGGTGCTGGGCGCGCTGGCTGTCATGTGGCGCTACAGCCGGGTCCCGATAGGGCTGGTGGTGGGTCTTGCCCTGCTCATCGCCGGGGCCATGCTGGGGCGCCGGCCGTGGGAGTTGATGGTGGCCTCCCTCCCCGGTGCCGCCGCCGTCGTATATTGGGGCGAGGTTGGGCGAGCCATCCCCGAACCGATGCTGGTCATCGCCATCGCCGCCGCCGCCGCCCTGGTGGTGGATTTCGACCGGTCCTACCGAGGGTCGGGGGCGGGTCCGGCGCTGTTGTTCCTCTCCACGGTGGGGGTGCTGGTCACGGTCCCCGACACCGAGCTGGCCATGGGGCTGGCGGCGGTGGCGCTACCGCTGGGGGTGGCGGGATGGCCGCTGCGGATGGTGTCCCTTGGACCCGCCGCCGCCGGTGCCGTCGCCATCCTCGGCCACCTGGCGGTGGCGGCCGGCAGCTCCCGCCCCGGCGCTGCCGTCGGGGTCCTCGGCGCCCTGGGGCTGATGCTGGCCGAGCCGGTGGGGCGGTGGCTGGGGCGGCGCACCCCGTCGGCGCTCCAGGAGCTGGCCGCCGGAGGGCTGGGCGGAGTGTTCCTCCTCGGTTCGATCCACGCCGTGCTGGTGCTGGGGATCACCCGCTTCGCCGGGTTGCGGCGGGACCTGCTCCCCGCCGCCATCTTCGCCATCCCCTTCCTGCTGGTGGGGGCCATCCTGGGGGCCGCCCCCGGTCGCCCGGCGTCGCCGGCAGCGGGCCGCATAGAGACCGGCCGCACCTAGAGTCCTGGCCGTGTCAGTACCCACCTTGCGGCGCAGGTTCTCGGGCGCCGTCGCCGTCCTGTTGGTCGCCGCCACCGTGGTGGCCGGTGGAGCATCGACCGCCGGTGCGCAGACCTCCGGCATCGACTGCTCCAATGACTCCATGGGCAACATCCCCCTCACCGACCTGGGCAGCGGCACCTTCATGGACGCCCAGGGTGGGCTCTACCCGGGTGGCTCCAACGAGATCCCCGAGGACCATCGCGCCCTCGGCCTCGACCGGGCCGCCGAGATCACGCCCCGCAACTCCGCCGGCGATCCCGACCCCAACGGCGCCATCGCCTTCGTGTCGCTGGGCATCTCCAATACCAAACGGGAGTTCACAGCCTTCCAATCGCTGGCAGGGAGCGATCCCGATGTGGCCGACTCGATCGTGCTGGTCAACGGTGCCCAGACCGGCAAGGGGGTGAACTCGTGGCTCGACCCCAACGACTCGGTTTGGCAGGAGTTCGGGCGGGCACTCAACAAGGCGGGGGTCACCGCCGAGCAGGTGCAGGCGGCGTGGGTGAAGATCCCGGAGCGGTTCAACAGCCAGCCGCTGCCCTTTCCCGACAACGTGCTGGAATACCGCAACGAGCTGACGGCAGCGCTGCGCACCATCCAGACCAAGCTGCCCAACCTGGAGGTGGCCTATCTGTCGAGCCGCATCTACGGCGGTTACGCCGTCACCTCGGCCAACCCCGAGCCCAACGCCTACCAGGAGGGCTTCGGGGTGAAGTGGGTCATCGAGGCGCAGATGGCCGGCAACCCGCTGCTCAATGCCGACCCCGACCAGGGCGAGGTCGTCGCCCCGTGGGTGGCGTGGGGACCCTACATCTGGGCGGACGGGACCACCCCCCGCGCCGACGGGCTCACCTGGGACTGCAACGAGATGATGAACGACGGTGTCCATCCCAACCCGTCGGGGAGCGCCCAGGTGGCCGAGATGCTGCTCGACTCCCTCCGAGCCGATCCCACCGCCGACTGGTTCTTCGGTGAGCCTGTGGACGACTCCAGCGAGCCCAGCGGGGCAACGGTGACCACCTCGACCATCCCCGGCGACCCAGGGCTTACCGCCGAGACCCTGCCGGTCCCTGGGGCTGCAGCGCCACCGGGCGGTGCGCCCGGCGGTGGTGGTGCCGGCGAGGAGCCTGGGGCCGGTGACAACACCGACACCACCCGGCGCGAGCGAGGTGACCGGAACCGGGAAGGTGCCGGGCGGACGACAACGACCGACCCCGGGGGGGCTACGGGCTCCGACTCCACCGCGGTCACCGGGTCGACGCTGGCAACGGTGACCGTGGGCGAACGGGGGTCGGTGCCGCCCATCGTGTGGGTGCTGGTGGCGATCGGGGCGCTGTTGCTCGGCGCACTGGCGGTGCGCGCTATGCGCCGGGACCGGTCCCAGCCACCGGACCCGGATGTGACGCTGGAGCAATGAGGCGCCCGGCCCATCACCTCAGATTGACGTACCGCGACCGATCACCTACGTTGTCCCCTGCTGCGGGGGTCGTTGCGGTCGACCCGTCAGACATCGCCGCAGCGCATCCCGACGACGCCATCCTCGAACGTTCCACAAGGGGGCCCATCTGTGGCTGACGTGATCATCATCGGTGGTGGACCCGCCGGCTCGATGACCGGTTCCTACCTGTCCAGGGCCGGTGTCGACAACCTCATCATCGAAAAGGCGATGCACCCCCGGCGCCACATCGGCGAGTCGATGGTGCCATCCACCACCCGTAACTTCGACGACGTGGGCTTCCTGCCGGTGATGGAACGGGAGCGGTTCCCCCGCAAGTACGGGGCCGCCTGGCACCCCACCTCGGCCAAGGGCGAGGTGTCGATCGTGTTCGCCGAGTTCCCCCAGCCCGGGGTCGATCAGGACTACACCTACCACGTCGACCGGGGCAAGCTCGACCACCTGTTGCTCCAGCACGCCAGGTCGCTCGGTTCCAAGATCATTCAGGGCGTCGCCGTCAAGGAGGTGCTCTTCGACGACGACGACTACGCCTGCGGGGTGCGGGTCGACATCGAGGGCAATACGGTGGAGATCCCGGCCAAGATGGTCATCGACTGCTCGGGTCGCTCCACCATCCTCGGTGGCCAGCGGGGTCTTCGCATCAAGGATCCTCTGTTCAACCAGTTCGCTGTGTCCACCTGGTTCGAGAACGTCGCCCGCGGTGACGATCCCGCCACCGCCGACTAC
>JACDBE010000167.1 GCA_013695075.1 Acidimicrobiia bacterium | reverse complement strand
CCTACGAGGAGAACCAGGCGACCCTGGAGCCGGGGGACAGCTTCCTCCTCCACTCCGACGGTCTGGCCGAGGCTCACAGTCCCGACCGAGAGATGTTCGGCTTCCCCCGGCTCATGGGGCTGGTGGGCACCCATCCAGGAGGAGCCTCGCTCATCGACCAGCTGCTGTCGGAGCTGACCCGCTTCGTGGGGCCGGCCTGGGAGCAGGAGGACGACGTCACCCTGGTGACGGTGAGCCGCACCGGGGCGCTCCTCGTCGATGCCGCCGAGGGGTGGGAGACGCTCGGGGAGTTCTCGGTATGGAGCGAGCCCGGGAACGAGCGGTTGGCGGTCTCGAAGGTGGTGGAGGTCGTCGCCGGGGTTGGGTTCTCCGAACGCCGGCTGGCGCGCCTGCAGACGGCGGTGGCCGAGACCACCATGAACGCCATCGAGCACGGCAACCGCGACCGGGCCGACCTCCCCGTGCAGATCCGGGTGCTCCGCTCGGACGAGGCGTTGGTGGTGCGGGTCACCGACCAGGGAGGGGAGGGCGAGATCGCCGAACCCGGGACGCCCGATCTGGACGCCAAGCTGGCCGGGGAGCAGACACCCAGGGGATGGGGCCTCTTCCTCGTCAAGAACATGTGCGACGACATGAAGGTCTCGAGCAACGAAGGCCACCACACCGTCGAGCTGATCTATCACCTGAAGGGAGGCCGGGATGTCGGCGACGTTTGAGGCTGCGGTCCGACGCGAGCGGGGGGTGGCGATCATCGACCTCCGCGGCGAGGTGAACGCCCTGGCCGGCCCACGGCTCGAGGCCGCCTACGCCGACGCCATGTCCGAGGCGGCCGAGAGCCTGCTCCTCAACTTCTCGGAGGTGGACTACATCAACTCGACCGGCATCGCCCTGATCGTCGGGCTGCTGGCCAAGGCCCGGGCCACCAACCGCCCGGTGCTGGCATGCGGGTTGTCGGAGCACTACGAGGAGATCTTCACGATCACCCGACTGTCGGACTTCATGAGCATCTTCCAAGACGAGGCGAGTGCCCGCAGTGGCACCACCGCCGCGCCGGCCGGCTAGCAGACAAAGGGGAGGCGGGAGCAATGCAGGACGCCCAGGTAGTCATGACCGTACGGAAGGCGAGCGACTCGGTGAGCGTGATCGACATCGAGGGCGAGATCACTTCCTTCGTCGAGGATGCCCTCAACCGGGCCCACGCCGAGGCCAGCGAGGGAGCCACCAAGGCGGTGGTGCTCAACTTCGACGGCCTCGACTACATGAACAGCGGCGGGATCGGCCTGCTGGTCACCATGCTCATCCGAGCCAACCGCCAAGGCCAGAAGCTGGCGGCGTACGGGCTCAACGAGCACTACCGGCAGATCTTCGAGCTGACCCGCCTCGACGAGGCGATCGGGATCTACGACGACGAGCGGCAGGCGCTCGGGAGCCTGTGAGGAGGCCGACATGGAAGAACAGCAACATCCGTCCGAGAAGAAGACGCCGCGGGATGCGGCCAACTGGGCGGGGCGAGTCGACAAGCTGCACGTTTCTGGGGTGTCACCCGAAGCCCTCAACCTGAACGTGGAGGGTCGTCGCGTGCTCAGCCCCCTCCAGGGCTTCGGGCAGATGTGGCAGAAGACCTACCGGATGCGCCTACCCCGTTCGGTGGCCACACCGGAGACGGTGATCAGCACCTGGAAGGAGCGTTACGCCGAGTTCTGGCCCAAGGGCAACCGCTTCTACGCCCCGCTGACGGGCATCCGCCCCGGCGAGGTGGGGGTGATCAATGCCACCCAAGGCCCGATGCGGCTTTCCACCGGGGTACTGGTCCTGTACTCCGATGACACCTCCTTCACGTTCATGACCCCGGAAGGCCACCCCTTCGCCGGGTGGATCACCTTCAGCGCCCACGAGGAGGGCGAGGACGTGACCGTCGCCCAGGCCCAGCTCCTCCTCCGTCCCGGCGACCCCATCTACGAGTTGGGGTTCAAGATGTTCGGAAGCCGGACCGAGGACAAGATGTGGCAGCACACCGTGGCCTCCCTCGGCGCCGCCCTGGGGTCGCCCGGTGACGTAGAGACCGAGATCGTGTGCGTCGACCGTCGCCGGCAGTGGAGCCAGTTCGGCGCGGTGAAGCACAATGCCATCTTCCGCACCACCCTCGGGGCTCCCATGCGGGGGATCCGGCGGCTCGCCGGCCCCCGGCGATGAGCCTTCGCCTCCCCACACGGATTCCTTTGAAACAGACACCACAGGTGCTCGTCGATCACCACTCGACGAGCTTCCACACCTCTGGTTCCAGCGTCCCCGGCTCGGTGCCTACCTCGGCGAACAGCGCTACCGCTCGCTTGAGGTGGTCCATCGCCTCGTGAGGCAGGCCCGAGGTGTGGAGCAGATCGGCGAGGTTGTTGTGGAGGGCGGCCTCTCGGTGGCGATCCCCCATTTGAGCGACCAGAGCCAGTGCCCGCCGGGTCAGCTCGGTCGCACGGTCGAGGTTCCCCTCCCGGCGTTCCATCTGGGCGAGATTGTTGAGGGCGGCCACCTGGCGGGTGACGTCGCCGGCCCGCTCGGCGAAGGCCAGGCTCTCCGCCAGGTGGTAGCGAGACCGGTCGGGAGCGTCGTCGAGCAGGCCGAGCGTGTTGTGGACGTGGGCCAGGGCGCTCGGGTCGCCGCTTTGGCCGGCCAGCTCGAGGGCTTCGGCGGCCAGCCGTCCTGATCGATCCTCGTCCAACCGTCTGGCGGCGACCACTGCCCGGTCGGCCAGCACGCCGGCCCGGTCGGCCACGGCTTCCACGAGTTGCTCAGCGGCCTTCAAATGGCGGTCGGCCAGCTCCCAGTTTCCCAGCCGGCGGTACACATCCCCGATCCGCTGTTCGGCCCCCCCGAGGGCGCCTCCCTCCAGCAGTGCGGCGGCCGCCTCCAGCTCGGCCAGGGCGGGTCCGTACTCGCCGGCCAGCGTCAACAGCTCCCCCATCCAGAGGTGAAGCATGGCCCGATCGGGATGACCCAAGGCCAGTGCCGCCCGGTAGTGCTCGGCGGCGGCTTGGGGGGCGTGGAGGCGGCGGGCCAGGTGGCCGGCCTCTGTGAAGCTTTCGGCGGCCTCGCTGGCAAGCCCGGCCAGGCGGTAGTGATGCGCCACGGCCGCCACCGTTGCGGGGTCGGGAGCCCGGGCGGGAGATCGGGCCACCAACGCTTCGGCGATGCGCCGGTGGAGGAGGCGCCGTCGCACCCAGGTAGCGCTCTGGTAGGTAGCCTCCCGCAACCGTTCGTGGGTGAAGTCGAGGCCGGTGCCGTCCGGCAGCTCTCTGAGCAGCCCACGCCCGACCAGTTCCTCCAGCCCGATCACCATCTCATCCTCGGTCCGGGCGCTCACCTCGCGCAGGACCTCGAACTCGAAGGAGCGACCTATGGCCGAGGCTGCGGTGAGCAACTGTCGGGCCAGCTCGGTGAGCCCCGTACGGCGGGCTGCCAGTAGTTGGCCGAGGTCCGTCGGGTCCTCGTCGTCGGCGGTGAGATAGGCGACCAGGAACAGCGGCACCCCCTCGCTGCGCCGGTGGAGCTCGCCCGCTTCCCGCCGGTCACGCCCTGCCGCCTCGACCAGCTCCGCCACCTGGTCGACGTCGAGCCGGTCCAGGTCCAATCTAGTCAGCCCACCTCGACCGGCCCGCCGGTCGATGGCTGCGACCAACGGGTCGTCCGCAGAGGCGTCCTCTGGGCGGAGGGTCACCACCACGGTCAACGGCAAGGTGTCGAGACGTCTGACCAGGTAGGCGACGAACTCAGCCGAGGCCCGGTCCAGCCAGTGGGCATCGTCCAGCACCAACAGGGCCGGGGAGGCCATGCCGACCATCAACAGGGAGAGGGCCTCGAGGAAACGCACCGGGGCACCCGGTCCGTCCAGCGGCGGGGCAGGAG
>JACDBE010000079.1 GCA_013695075.1 Acidimicrobiia bacterium | reverse complement strand
GGATGGGGATGACCGGGGTGTTCGCCGCCGGCGACGCGGTGCTCCGGGTGTCCCGGGCCACCGCGCCGCTGGCGGTGGCCATCGCCCGGGCCCGAGTCCTCGCCGCCGCCGGGGTGAGGGTTCCCCGGCCGCTCGCCGACGATGTGGTGATGACCGACGACGGCCTCCAGGTCACCGCATGGGAACGGGTCGCCATCCACGGCGCCCCGGTCGACTGGGTGGCGGTGGGGTCGATGGTGGCTGCCGTCCACCGCCTTGACCTCGCCGCCACCGGCCCCCTGCCGTTCGCTTGGGACTTCCCGTGGTGGGACGGCGCCGCCCTGCTGGAGCGCACCGCCGACCTGGTCGACCCGGTTGCCTCGGCGGCGCTGCACCGCGCCTGGGAAGCGGACCGGTGGTGGCGCCACGGTGCCGAGCGGGACCTGGTGGTGTGTCACGGCGACGTGCACCCGGGCAACGTGCTGGCCGCCGTCGACGGCCCGGTGATTCTCGACTGGGACCTGGTGTGCCTGGCCCCGGCGGGTTGGGACCACGCTCCGCTGCTCACCTGGGAGGCCCGTTGGGGCGGCGACCCGGGCATCTACCCGGACTTCGCCACCGGGTACGGTGCCTCGCTGGCCGACGACCCGACGACGGTGGCGCTGGCCCGGCTCCGGCTGCTGGCAGCCACCCTGATGCGGCTGGAAGCGGGCCGGGACGACGAGGAGGCGGCCGCCGAAGCGCAGCGCCGGCTGCGGTGGTGGCGGGGAGATCCCGACGCCCCGGTGTGGCGGCCGATGTGACCGTGGTCACTGGTTGCGGTCCGGACGCAGTTTCGTGGCGCCGTTCTCCGGGGGGCGAGGGTAGTAAGCTAAGTCATATGACTAAGTCAGTAGGCGTGCACCAGGCCAAGACCCAGCTGAGCATGCTCCTTCGTCTCGTCGCCGCCGGCGAGGAGATCGTCATCACGCGACGCGGCGAGGAGGTCGCCCGGCTGGTTCCGCCGCCACCTCGGCCGCGCCGGCAGCTCGGTTTTGATCGGGGCCGCCTAACCGTGCCCGAAGACTTCGATGCGCCGCTACCGGATGAGCTGGTGGCGGCGTTCGAGACATGAGGCTGTTGCTCGACACCCAGATCCTCCTCTGGGCGGCGAGCACCCCAGAGCGGCTGGGCAGCGGCGCCGGCATACTCGAAGACACCGCAAACAGGATCCTGATCTCGGCGGCAAGCGCGTGGGAGATTGCCATCAAGCATTCCATCGGGCGGCTTCCGCTGCCAGAGTCGCCCGACCGGTACCTGCCAGAGTTGATGCGCCGGCTGGGTGCCGAGCCCATCGCCGTCGAGCAGGCGCACGCACTGGCCGTCGCCGCCCTCCCCCTTCATCATGGCGATCCTTTCGATCGCCTGCTGATAGCCCAAGCCCAGCTCCTAGACCTGACGTTGGTCACGTCCGACAGGGTGTTCGGCGAGTACGAGGTCGACGTCTTGCCGTGTTGGGGTCGCTGACGTCCGCAGGAGCGCAATCGGGTCACCATGGGTCATGGACGGCGGTGCGGCACCGTGCTAACACGGGCCGATGATCCACCAGGAGTGGCACCTCACACCCATCGGCCGCGTCGAGTCGCCGCTCAAGAACACTGCGGCGGCGCCGCGGCAGGGCGACGAGGGGGCACCCGACTCGACGCTCGTCATCGACGAGGAGTTCGCTGCAGCTCTGGAGGGGATCAACCAGGGCGACACGCTGATCGTGCTCACCTGGCTGCACCTTGCCCGCCGCGACGTGCTGGTGGTCCATCCCCGCGGCGACGCCACCAGACCGGCCACTGGGGTGTTCGCCACCCGTTCCCCCAACCGACCCAACCCCATTGGGCTGCACCAGGTGCAAGTGACGTCCGTTACCGGGTTGTGTCTCGGGGTGCGCCACCTGGAAGCCATCGACGGCACCCCGATCCTCGACATCAAACCGGTGCTGGCGCCGCGCATCTCGGATCGGTAGAGCCTCGGCTGGAGCCCCAACGCCGGATTCTTAGGACCGAAACGCGCTACCGGCAGAGCGTCTCGGTCCTAAGAATCGGGAATAGGCGGCGCGAGGCCGATAGCGTGGCGGGGTGAACGTTGTCGGGCTTGGTATTGACATGGCGGAGGTGCCCCGGGTGCGCCATCTCGTTGCCAACTACGGCGACCGGTTTCACCAGCGCTGCTTCACCGACCACGAGTGGGAGTACGCCCACCGCTACGCCGATCCCTCCGCCCGGCTGGCCGCCCGCTTCGCCGGCAAGGAGGCGGTGATGAAGAGCCTGGGTGCCGGCTGGCGGCGCATCCACTGGCGGGATATCGAAATCACCGGTGGGGGCGCGCCCCGGGTGAACCTGCGGGGCACAGCCGCCGACCGGGCCGAAATCATCGGCGTCACCAAGGTGCTGGTCACCATCACCCACACCAACGACCATGCCCTGGTCTTCGCCATGGCGTTGGGGGACTGAGTGGTGCGACCGGTGCTCACCCCCACCGAGATGGCGCGTGTCGATGCCGCCGCCGACGTACCCGTCGAGGTGCTGATGGATCGGGCCGGTCACGCCGTGGCCCTGGCGGCAGTGCGGATGGGCGCCGGTTACGGGCGCCGGGTCACCATCCTCGCCGGTCCCGGCAACAACGGTGGCGACGGTTACGTGGCTGCCCGCCATCTGCGGCGTCGTGGGGTGGCCACCACCGTCCGCCCTTTCGGCACCCCCCGCCCCGGGAGCGTCGCCGCCGGGGCGAAGGACGCGGCCATCGCCGCCGGGGTGCCCGTCACCGATGACCCGCCACCGGCCGACCTGGTGATCGATGCCGTGTTCGGCGGCGGGTTCCGGGGGCCGATGGACGCCGCCGCAGTCGCCGCCGTCGATCCTGCTGCCACCGTGCTCGCCGTCGACATCCCCAGCGGTGTCGACGCCGCCACCGGGGCCGTCGCCGGCCCCGCCATCACCGCCGACCGCACCGTTGCCTTCCACGCCCTCAAACCGGGCCACCTCCTCGGCGAGGGGCCGGAGCGGTCGGGGGTGGTGGAGGTGGCCGACATCGGGCTCACCGGGGGTGATCCTGTCTTCATGGTGTGCGACGACGGCGACGCTCCCCGACCCCGCCGCGGACGAACCACCCACAAGTGGTCGGTCGGCTCGGTGGTGGTCGTCGGCGGGTCCCCCGGGCTGAGCGGGGCTCCGCTGCTGGCGGCCACCGCCGCCTCCCGCTTCGGCGCCGGCATCGTCGCCATCCTGACTCCCGCCGGTGTGCACGACGCCATCGCCGCCCGCACCGGGGAGGTCATCAGCACCGGCATCGGTGACGGCGCCCGCTTCGCCCCCGGCGATGTCGAGGAGGTGCTGGCGGCGGCGTCCCGCTTCGACGTGATGGTGCTCGGTCCCGGTCTGGGGGCGGGGACCGAGCGGTTCGTCCAGGGGCTCACCGCCGCCTGGGGACGGCCTCTGGTGCTCGACGCCGACGGGCTCAACGGCCTCGGCGGACCCGATGCGGTCGCCGCCAGGTCCGCCCCCACCGTGCTCACCCCCCACGGCGGCGAGTTCACCAGGCTCACCGGCGAGCCTCCCAGCCTCGCCGCCGCCGCCGAGCTGGCCGAGGCAACCGGGTCGGTGGTGCTTCTCAAGGGATCACCCACTTTCGTGGTTGGGGAGGAGAGCTGGGCGGTGACCAGCGGGGGCCCGGAGCTGGCCACGGCGGGCACCGGCGACGTGCTTTCCGGGATGGTGGCTGCGCTGTGCGGTCGCGGCCTCGACGTCGAGATCGCCGCCCGCTCCGCCGCCCACTGGCACGGGGTGGCCGGGTCCAGTCTGGGCGCCGCCACTACGGTCACCGCCCCCGGACTGGCAGTGCACGCCGGGCGGTTCGCCCGGTGAGAGCGACCTGGGTGGAGATCGACCTCGGCGCGGTGGCCCACAACGTGGCGGTCATCGCCGCCGCGGTGGCTCCCGCCGCCCTGTGCGCCGTGGTCAAGGCCGACGCCTACGGGCATGGTGACGTGCCGGTGGCGACCACCGCCTTGGCCGCCGGCGCCTCCACCCTGGCGGTGGCCCTGGTGGAGGAGGGAGTCCGGCTGCGCGAGGCGGGGATAACCGCCCCCATCCTGCTGCTGTCCGAGCCCGACCCCGGCGACGCCGCCGAGCTTGCCACCTGGC
>JACDBE010000051.1 GCA_013695075.1 Acidimicrobiia bacterium | reverse complement strand
CGACACACCCGGCGTGCCAGTGGAACAGACCCCAGCCCTTGGCCAGGACCCTGACCCTGGCCCCGGCGCGGGCCGCCGCCAGCCCGGCCATCAGACCGGCGGGCCCGGCCCCGACCACGACCACGGTGCCGTTCACGGCTCGCCCTCCGGCGCCTGGTACGCCACGGGCGCAAGCCGCGAGGCGGTCGGGCCGGGCAGGTCCGGCACGTTGAGCACGCTGAGGTGGACCAGCTCGTCGAGGCGTTCCTGGCGGAGCTGGCTCCCCCACAGGATGGGGAGCAGCCCCTTCCACCGCTCCTGAAGGAAGTCGCGCAGGGCGACGTTGGCCTCCTCCACCGGCGGGGACCGCATCTCATGGATCAGCCCGGTAACCCGGGCGGCGCACCATCCCCCCTGGCACGGTCCCATACCCACCCGGACATCGCGCCGGATGTCGTCGATGGTCTTGGCCTCCCCGTCGACGATGGCTGCGATCACCTGGTCGCGGGTGACCAGCTCGCACTCGCACACCAGCTCGCCGTAGGCCGCCCTCTCCTCGACGGCGGCGAGACGAGCCCCGAGCACGTGGTAGCGAGGCCGTTCCTTGCTGTCGGGGAGGGGCTCGAGATGGGTGCGGCACGGGCGATCGACCTCCAGCTGGCGGCACACCTCATCGACGCACACCTCCGCCATCTGCCTAAAGGTGGTCCACTTGCCCCCGGTCATGGTGATGATGCCGTCGACCCCGTCGCGGGTGGCGTGGTCGAGCAGGGCGTACGCCCTGGTGACGTCGCGGGTCTGATCGGACTCGGTCTCCTGGTACAGGGGGCGCACCCCAGCCCAGGCCCGCAACATGCGCATCCGGGAGATGCCCGGCACCAGCTTGTCGCCCTCTTCCAGCATCAGCCGGATCTCCCACGGCTCGATGACGAAGCGCTCCGGGTCGTGCACCCGCTCATCGGTGGTGCCGATCACCGCCACCGTCTGGATGGGGACGATGATGTCGCCGTCGTCTGGCATCTTGCACCGGTTGATCACCGTGTTCACCACCCGGTGGTTGACGGCGACCATGGTGCCCTTGCCAGCCAGCACCTCGAAGTGGATGCCGGCGCTGGCGGCGATGCGGCCCGCCCACGCCCCCGAGGCGTTGACCACCAGGTCGGCGGAGATCTCCACGTCCTCACCGGCCACCAGGTCATGGCAGCGGGCCCCCACCACCCGATCGCCGTGACGCACCAGGGCGTCGACGCGGTGGTAGGTGTGCAACCCGGCGCCGTGCTGACGGGCCGAGGCCACGGTGGCCTCGGCGGAGAGGAACGAGTCGGCGGAGCCGTCAGGCACCCGGAAGACGTGGCTGATGTCCGGGTTGAGATACGGCTCCTCGGCAAGCGCCCTGGCCACCGGCACTTCCTCGCAGGGGATCCCGGCGTCGCTGCACCCGGCTACAAACGGATCGACGTAGTCGACGTCGTCCCAGGGGGTCACCACGAAGAAGCCACCGGTGTCCTCGATGCAGTGCGGCATGATGCGGCGCAGCACCCGATTCTCTTCGATGCACTCGATGGCCGCCTTGGGATCCTTGACCACATAGCGAGCGCCCGAGTGCAGCAGGCCGTGGTAGCGGCCGGTGGTGCCGTGGCTGAGATCGCGCTGCTCGACCAGCAGGCAGTCGAAGCCGCGCATCGCCAGGTCCCGCAGGATCCCGGTCCCGGTCGCTCCGCCACCGATGACCAGTACCCCGGTCTGGAGTCGCCGCATGGCGCCGACCCTAGTTCCAACCTAAGGCCGTGGCAGGTCTCCACGACACGCGATCAGCTGAAGTTGGGAGCGGTCCCGCCAACTTCAGCGGATTACTGGTCGCCACGACCAGTAACAACCTGAGGTTGGTGCTGAGGATTCAACGCACCGGGACGATCTTGGCGACAACGCCGTCGAAGTTGGCCAGGTACATCTCGCCGGAGGCGTCGGTGCCGAAGGCGTTGACCTGGCCGGACTCAGGCAGGTCTTCGCTCCAATCCATCTCGTCGGTGGCTCCCTCGGCGGTGTAGCGGAAGCTGCGCACCCACATCCCGCACCAGTCTGCGTAGAAGTACTGGCCTTGCAGCTCGGGGATGGCGGCACCGCGGTACACCACGCCGCCGGTTATCGAGCATCCCTGGGAATGGTCGTACTCAAGCACCGGCAGGGTGTAGTCGTCGAGGTCGCAGTCGCTCTTGAGGAAGCACGCCGACCCCTCGGTATCCGGCCACCCGAAGTTGGCGCCGCCGCCGTCCAGCGGCACCACGTTGACCTCCTCCCAGGCGTCCTGGCCGACATCGGCGACGTACATCAGCTGCTCCACCGGGTCGATGGCGAACCGCCACGGGTTGCGCAACCCGTACGCCCACAGCTCGGGCGCGCCGCCGCCGGCAAAGGGGTTGCCGGGGGGGATGGCGTATGGGTCCCCAGAGTCGACATCGATCCTCAACACGGCGGCGAACGGGGTGTCCGTGTTCTGGCCCTGCCCGCTGGCGTCGGCACCGTCGCCGAGTGACACGTATAGCAGCCCCTCGGGTCCGAACAGCACCATGCCACCGTAGTGGCGGATATCGACCGAACCCGGCGGCTGGGCATGGTCGAACAGCACCCGCTCCGAGGCGGGATCCGCCGCCTCCCCATCAGAGCCGACCGTGAACTCGGAGAGCCGTCGATGCATCTCGGTGGTGACGTAGTACGCGAACAGCCGGCCGTTGACGGCGAAGTCGGGGTGGAAGGCCAGCCCGAGCAGCCCCTGCTCGATCCCGGAGGACCCCACCCGGTCGGTCAGGTCGAGGAACGGTTCGGGGCGCAGCCCGTTGGCCTGGTCGATGACTCGGATCATCCCGGTTCGCTCGGTGACGAACAACCGGGGGTCGTTAGGGGCAGAGGCCATCGCCGTCGGTTGGTGGAGCCCGGTGGCCACCGTCTCCAACGAAAGCCCCTGCAGCGGGGCTGGTGGCGCCGTTGTGGTTGGCGGTGCCGCCGTGGTGGACGTGGAGGTCGACGGCGGCACGGCTGTGGTGCTGGTCGCCGCGGCGGTGGTCGCCGGGTTGGTGGTGGAGGTGGCCCGGCTGGTCGATGACGCCGCCGGTTCCTCCGCCTCGATACCGTCGCCCCCGGTGCACGAGGCTGCGGTAACGGCGACGGCCGCCACCAGTGCGGGCAGCCGCCAGGACCACCACCGTCTCACGGCGCGGCGGGCAGCGGATGGCGCCGCAACGGTTCCCGCACCAGGCTCAGGCGGAGCGTTCTTGTGGCGGGTCGTTGCCCACCAGGTCCTGGATGGGTATCAGGGTGGGGTTGACCTTGTTCCGCACCACCTCGTCGTCGATGACCACCTGGGCAATGTCGGTGCGGGAGGGAAGCTCGTACATGGTGTCGAGGAGCACCTCTTCCATGATGGCCCGGAGCCCCCTGGCTCCGGTGCCGCGCCGCATGGCCTGCTCGGCGATGACCACCAGGGCGTCGTCGGTGATCTTGAGCTCGACGCCGTCCATCTCGAAGAACCGGGCGTACTGCCTGGTGAGGGCGTTGCGGGGCTCCACCAGCACCCGCACCAGCGACTCCTTGTCGAGATCGTCGACGGTGGCCACTACCGGTAGCCTGCCGATGAACTCGGGGATCAGCCCGAACTTGATCAGATCCTCGGGCATCACCTTGTTGATCAGGTCGCTCTGGCGGCTGACGTCGGCCGATCGCACGTCACCACCGAAACCCACCGAGTGGGCACCGATCCTGCTACCGATGACAGAATCCAGCCCGGCGAAGGCGCCCCCGCAGATGAACAGCATGTTGGTGGTGTCGATCTGGAGGAACTCCTGGTGAGGGTGTTTGCGCCCACCCTGAGGCGGCACCGATGCCACGGTGCCTTCCAGGATCTTGAGCAGCGCCTGCTGCACCCCCTCGCCGGAGACGTCGCGGGTGATCGACGGGTTCTCCGCCTTGCGGGCGATCTTGTCGATCTCGTCGATGTAGATGATCCCGGTCTCGGCCCGCTTGATGTCGAAGTCGGCCGCCTGGATCAGCTTGAGCAGAATGTTCTCCACGTCCTCGCCGACGTAGCCGGCCTCCGTGAGGGCGGTGGCGTCGGCGATGGCGAAGGGGACGTTGAGCAGCCGGGCCAGCGTCTGCGCCATGAGGGTCTTGCCCACCCCGGTGGGGCCCACCAGCAGGATGTTGGACTTCTGCAGCTCGACATCGTCATCGGAGCGCTTACCGGCGCCTACCCGCTTGTAGTGGTTGTACACCGCCACCGACAGGATGCGCTTGGCCCGTTCCTGGCCGACCACATAGTCGTCGAGGAAGGAGTAGATCTCGTGCGGCTTGGGGAGCTCGGTGAAGGTGGTCTCGGGTACCTCGGCCAGCTCCTCCTCGATGATCTCGTTGCATAGCTCGATGCATTCGTCGCAGATGTAGACGCCGGGGCCGGCGATGAGCTTCTTCACCTGCTTCTGCGATTTTCCGCAGAAGCTGCACTTGAGGAGCTCGGACCCTTCGTACTTGGCCACCCGGGCGGTACCTCCTCAGCCCGCTTTGACGGCTTCGAGGCTGCGGGCCACGATCACCCTGTCGACGATCCCGTATTCCAGCGCCTCGTCGGCGCCCATCCAGTAGTCACGGTCGGTGTCGTTCTGTACCCGCTCCAGCGGTTGATTGGTGTGTCTGGCCAGGATCATGTTGATGTCCTCGCGGGTCTTGAGGATCTCCCTGGCATGGATTTCGATGTCGGTCGCCTGTCCGCCCAACCCGGAGATGTGGGGCTGGTGCAGCATGATGCGGGCGTGGGGCAGGGTGAAGCGCTTGCCGTGGGCCCCACCAGCGAGGAGCACGGCGGCGGCCGATGCCGCCAGCCCCATGCAGTAGGTGGAGACGTCCGGCTTGATGAACTGCATGGTGTCGTAAATCGCCATCAGCGAGGTGGTGGAGCCACCGGGTGAGTTGATGTACAGGGCGATGTCCTTGTCCGGGTCCTCGCCCTCGAGGTGGATGAGCTGGGCCATGATCAGGTTCCCCACCGTGTCATCGATGGGGGTGCCCAGGAACACGATCCGGTCCTTGAGCAGACGGCTGTAGATGTCGAAGGCCCGCTCCCCCCGTGGCGTCTGCTCGACGACGGTGGGTACGAGGTAGTTCATCGGTGTCATGTCATTGCGGCTCATCGTCTTCTTCCTCGCCATCGTCGTCGTGGGCAGCGGTTGGGTGCTCGGCCGGTGAGTCGTCTGCGTCAGACGGCGCATCGGCCCCACCGGCATCTCCGCCGGCTGGGGACCCACCATTCGCCCCGTTTCCTCTCCCCTCCGGGTCGAGGTCGTCGTCACCGTGTGGCGGTCCCGTCAGGTCGACGGGGTTGCCCGCCGCGTCGACCGCCGCCGAAGCCTCCATGATCCGGTCGAGCGCTCGTCGCCGTAGGATATCACCCGCCAGCGCCCGTTCTTGACCGCTCGAGGCCAGGAAGGAGGCGAATTCGTCGCGATCTCGTCGGGTGGAGGCCGCCATGTCGTCGATGGCACGCCGCAGATCGTCGTTGGTGACCTCGATGCCTTCGCTGGCGGCGACCGCTTCCAGCAGCACCCGCACCTTGAGCGACCGTTCGGCGCCGGCCCGCAGCTCGGCCACGAACTCCTGCTGGTCCTGGCCGGTCACCGACAGGTAGGAGGCCAGGTCGAGCCCGCGCCCCTGCAACGAATGCGCCAGGTTGTGCAGCGAGGTTTCGGTCTCGGCGTCGACGAGGGCATCGGGGATGTCGAGGTCCACCTCGGCCAGCATCTGGTCGAGCACACGTTCCCGGAAGGCGCCCCGGGCCGCTGACCGCTTGATGCCGGTGAGGTTGACCCGCAGCATCTCCCGGAACTCAGCGACGCTGTCGAACTCGGACACGTCCGACACCCACTCGTCGGTGAGCCCGGGAAGCCGGCGCGCCTTGACACCCTTCACCAGCACCCGCAGCGTCACCTCGGTGCCGGCCCGGTCACCAAACCCTTCGGGGAGCACCACGGGCCCCTGGGTGATGTCCCCGGCGGCCACCCCGTCGAGGATCTCGTCGAGACCGGGGATGTACGAGCGCGATCCCAGCTCGTAGAGGAGGTCAGTGGCGGCGACCGCCTCGATGGGCGCTCCCAGCGAGGAGGTGGCCGACAGGTCGAGCAGGACGAAGTCGCCGTCGCCGGCGGGCCGCAACACGTCGTCGAGGTCGGCGTACTGGCTGCGCACCCGGTCGATCTGGGCGTCCAGCTCGTCGTCCTCGACCTCGGGGAGCTCGACCTCGACGGTGCGGGCTGTGTCCGGGACCTCGGCCAGTTCCGGCCAGAGGGTGATCTTGACGTCGACGTCGATACCACCGTCGCTGCGGTTGCGGATGTCCTGTACCGCGGGCATCGTCACCGGCTCCAGCTCGGTCTCCTCGACGGCGCGGCCCACCAAAGCGGGGAGTGCCTCGTCCACCGCCTCGGCGCGCAGCGAGTCGGATCCCACCATCCGCTCCACGATCGACCGCGGAGCCTTGCCCGGCCTGAAGCCCTTGATCTTGAGCTTCTGTGACAGCCGGCGGGCGGTGGCGTTCTTGGCGACTTCAAGGTCGGCGTCGTCGATGTGGAGGGTGAGCAGTCGCTCGAACG
>JACDBE010000047.1 GCA_013695075.1 Acidimicrobiia bacterium | reverse complement strand
TCCGCCCGGTTCATCCAGTCGTTTGCCAGGCTGGGGCTGATCCCCGACTCGGGGGGCACCTACCTGCTGCCCCGGCTGGCCGGTCACGCCCGCACCATGGGGATGGCGCTGCTGGCCGAGCCGGTGGATGCCGAGCAGGCGCTGGCCTGGGGGATGGTGTGGTCGGTGGTCGACGACGACGAGCTGGCGGCCACCGCCTCCGCCCTTGCAGCCGATCTCGCCGCCGGCCCCACCGCCGGATACGCCAGTATCAAGCAGGCGGTCAACGCCTCGCTGAACAACACCCTGGCCGACCAGCTCGAGCTGGAGCGGGACCTGCAGCGGGCCGCCGGGCGCAGCGCCGACTACGCCGAGGGTGTCGCCGCCTTCATGGACAAGCGACCACCCCGCTTCGGCGGGCGATGACCGGCCCGCTGCCACCGCAGCTTGCGGTGGGGGTGGTCGGTGCCGGCACCATGGGTGCCGGGATCGCCCAGGTTGCCGCCACCCACGGCCACCGGGTGCTGCTCCACGACACGGCACCGGGCGTGGCGGAGGCGGCGGTGGCCGCGGTGCGCACCCGACTCGACGCCGCCGTCGCCAAGGGGAGGCTCGACGCCGCCACCGCCGCCGCAGTCGCCGGCCGCATCGTTGCTGCCTCCTCGCTCGACGAGCTGGCCGGGGCCGGTCTGGTCATCGAGGCGGTCGTAGAGCGGCTCGACATCAAGCAGGAGCTGTTCGCAAAGCTGGAGGCGTTGGTCGCGAGCGATGCCGTGCTGGCCACCAACACCTCGTCGCTGTCGGTCACCGCCATCGCCGCCGGGTTGGACCATCCCCACCGGGTGGTGGGGATGCACTTCTTCAACCCGGCCCCGGTGATGCCGCTGGTGGAGGTGGTGTCCGGGGACGCCACCGCCACCGCGGTAGCCGCCACGGTCGCCGCCACCGCCACCGCCTGGGGCAAGACCCCGGTGTGCTGCACCTCGACCCCGGGGTTCATCGTCAACCGGGTGGCCCGTCCCTTCTACGGGGAGGCTCTGCGGCTGCTCGCCGAGGGCGCCGCCGACGCCGCCACCATCGATGCCGTGGTCACCGAGGCGGGGGGCTTCCGGATGGGGCCTTTCGCCCTGATGGACCTGGTGGGGCTGGACGTCAACCTGGCGGTGTCTCGCTCCGTGTACGAGCAGACCTTCGGTGACACCCGTTTTGCCCCCAACGTCATCCAGCAGGGACTGGTCGACGCCGGTCGGTTGGGCAGGAAGACGGGGCGGGGCTTTCACGACTACCGCGCCGAGGGGGTCCCGGTGGCACCGGCCACCGTCGACGGTTCCGGACCGGTGCCCGCCGAGGTGGTGATGGTGGGCGACCCGGGTCACGCCGCCGCCCTGGTCGACCGCATCGCCGCCTCCGGGATGCCGTTGCGGCGACTGGCCGGCGACGGCGGGCCGGGGCGGCTGCTGGTCGGCGACGCCGTGGTGGTTCCCACCGACGGCACCACCGCCACCGAGCTGGTGGCCCGGCTGGGAGTCACCGAGGTGGCAGTGATCGATCTGGTGGGCGACGGCGCTACCGCCACCAGGGTGGCCGTCGCAGACGCCGACCAGGCGCAGCGACAACCCGGCGAGCGGTTCGCCGCCGCCGTCGCCCCGGCCGGATTGGCGGTGTCGCCGGTGGGAGACACTCCGGGGTTGGTGGTGATGCGCATCGTGGCCCAGCTTGCCTCGGTGGCCGCCGATGCCGTCACGCTGGCAGTGGCCGACCCCGGCGACATCGACACCGCCATGCGACTGGGAACGAACTACCCCCGAGGCCCGCTGGCGTGGGCGGAGGAGATCCGCATCACCACGGTGGTGGGCGTGCTTGACCGGCTACGGGCGTTCTACGGCGAGGACCGGTACCGTGTGGCCTCCCGGCTGAGGAGGGCGGCGCTGGCGGCACCAGGACCAACCCCATGACCGAAGCCTTCATCTGCGACGCGGTGCGGACCCCCATTGGCCGCTACGGCGGGTCGCTGGCGGCGGTGCGTCCCGACGACCTGGCTGCCCTCACCCTGGCCACGCTGGTTGACCGCAACCCCGGGGTCGACTGGGCGGCCACCGACGACGTGATCCTCGGCTGCGCCAACCAGGCCGGCGAGGACAACCGCAACGTCGCCCGGATGGCGGTGCTGCTCTCGGGTCTGCCCGTCGAGGTGTCGGCGAGCACGATCAACCGGCTGTGCGGCTCGGGCATGGAGGCGGTGGGGCTGGCCGCCCGCGCCATCCGCGCCGGCGAGGCCGAGCTGGTGGTGGCCGGTGGGGTGGAGTCGATGAGCCGGGCACCCAAGGTGATGCCCAAGGCCACCGCCGCCTTCGACCGCAACTCCGAGATCTACGACTCCACCATCGGGTGGCGGTTCGTCAACCCGCTGCTGGCGGAGCGGTTCGGGCGTGACGAGATGCCGGCCACCGCCGAGAACGTGGCCGCCGAGTTCGGCATATCTCGACACGACCAGGACGCCTTTGCGGTGCGCTCCCAACAGCGGGCGGGGAACGCCATCGCCTCGGGGCGGCTGGGCGACGAGATCGTCGCCGTCGAGGTCGCCCAACGTCGCGGCGACCCGGTCAAGGTGGACACCGACGAGCACCCCAGACCGGACACCTCGGCGGAGGCTCTGGCCCGACTGCGCCCCCTGTTCGAGGGCGGCACCGTCACCGCCGGCAACGCCTCGGGGATCAACGACGGTGCCGCCGCCGTGGTGGTCGCCTCCGAGACGGCGGCGGAGCGCCACCGACTGGAGCCGAAGGCGCGGATCGTGGGCATGGCCACCGCCGGGGTGCCGCCCCGGATAATGGGGATGGGGCCGGTCCCGGCCACCACCAAGCTGCTCGACCGGGTGGGTCTCGGTGTTGGCGACATCGACGTAATCGAGCTCAATGAGGCCTTCGCCGCCCAGGCCCTGGCGTGCCTGCGCCAGCTGGGGCT
>JACDBE010000046.1 GCA_013695075.1 Acidimicrobiia bacterium | reverse complement strand
AGCCCGCCGACAGCGGCGCGGCGGTGGTGGCCTTCATGAACCCCGGTGGCATCCGTGCCGACCTGCTGTACGCCTCCAGCGACGTCGGCGAGGGTGACGGCAACGTCACCTACGGCGAGGCCTTCGCCGTGCAGCCGTTCGGCAACAGCCTGGTGACGATGACCCTGACCGGTGCCCAGATCGAGATTCTGCTCGAACAGCAGTGGGAGGGCAACGTCGAAGGCGGGCGCATCCTCCAGGTCTCCGAAGGATTCACCTACACCTGGGATTTCAACGCCCCCATCGGCGACCGGGTCGACCCCGATACCATCGCCATCGACGGGGTCACCGTCGACCCGGCTGCGTCCTATCGGATCACCGTCAACAGCTTCCTGGCCGGCGGCGGCGACAGCTTCCCGATACTGACCGAGGGCACGGACCGCCTCGGCGGTGACATCGACCTCGATGCCCTGGTGGAGTACTTCGGGAACAACTCCCCGGTGCCCCCAGGACCGCAGGACCGCATCACCCGGATCAACTGAGCGACGGATCGATAACAGGAGAGGCGAGTGAGCCGTCTATCAGCTACTGGGGCGAGTTCAACGACAACGCCGTCACCCAGCCGCCAACCGCCTTATGGCTGCAGATCTGCATTGCCCGCGCCGACAACAGTTCTCTGACCTCCAGCCTCGAGCAGCGGGTCGACCTGCGCTACTGCTTCTCCGCTCGAAAGTGACGGGTGCAGTCTCACCGATGAGGGTATGGCGGCCGCCGGCAGCAGCTGGCGGCCTTCTTCGACGAGCCCACTGCGTCTGACCCGGTACCACCGTCGGCTCCGGCCGATCTGGCGGCGACTGGCGTCTCGCCCACGAGTCGGTACATCTGACCCGCGCCGGTCCTTCCCGACTCGGCCCTCCGACTGTCGCCAGGGATCAGCTCAGGCGGAGATGTCTACGCCGAGGTCCGCGATCAGGACCCGTACCCGCTGTTCAATGACGTCGCGGATGGGACGCACCTCCTCCACTGCCAGCCCCGCCGGGTCGTCCAGCTCCCAGTCGAGGTAGCGCGTGCCGGGGAAGAAGGGACATTCGTCGCCACAGCCCATGGTGACTACCACGTCGGCGTGCTTGATGTTCTCCTCGGCCCACGGTTGGGGCAGCTCGCCGCCGATGTCGATGCCCGCCTCGGCCATGGCCGCCACCGCCGCCGGGTTGACCTACGCTGCCGGCTCCGAGCCGCCGGAGAACACGTTGACCCGCTCGCCGACGAGGTGGCGCATCCACCCGGCCGCCATTTGGGAGCGGCCGGCGTTGTGGACGCAAAGGAACACCACGGTGGGCTTGTCGTTCATGGATCGGCGAACTCGAGGGCGGCGCGGAGCACGCCGATACGCTCGGGGACGGCGCGGAACCACGCCCACCTCCCCCGCTGCTCGCGCACCAGCATCCCGGCGTCGACCAGCACCGACAGGTGGTGGCTGACCGTCGGTTGGCTGCGGCCCACCGGTTCCGCCAGCTCGCAGGCACACACCTCGCCGTCGGGAGCGGTGGCGATGAGGCTGAGCAGCCGTAACCGGATGGGGTCGGCGAGCACCTTGAACCCATCGGCGAGCTCGCCAGCACCGGCGGCGCTGAGCGGCTCCTCCAGCACCGGCGAGCAGCAGTTTCCGGAGATGAGGTCTGTCGGCATGGGGCCATGATAGCCCGGCGGGCGATCACGTATTGACATCAATCGATACAACAGGTACGTTACGCATCGACCGTCATCGATACGAGGAGCAGGTCATGGGCAACCAGGTCATGGGCCACACCGACACCGCCGAGATTCGCCAGCAGGTCCGGCAACGCTACGCCACCGCCGCGGTGACGCCGAGCAGCGGATGCTGCGGGACCGATGGCTGCTGTGGTGCGGGCGATGGCCTGGAATCCACGATCATCGGAACCGACCTCACCGGCGGGTTGTACTCGGCCGATGAGGTGGCGACCGTCCCCGGCGCTGCGGTCACCGCCAGCCTCGGTTGCGGCAATCCCACCGCGGTAGCCGAGCTGCGTGAAGGCGAGACGGTGCTCGACCTGGGGTCGGGGGGTGGCATCGACGTGCTGCTGTCCGCACGGCGGGTGGGTCCCACCGGGCGGGCCATCGGGCTGGACATGACCGACGAGATGTTGGATCTCGCCCGGCGCAACGCCGCCGACGCCGGTGCCAGCAACGTCGAGTTCCACCAGGGCTACATCGAGGACATCCCCCTCGACGACGCCTCGGTGGACGTGGTGATCTCCAACTGCGTTGTCAACCTGTCCGCCGACAAGCCGGCGGTGTTTGCCGAGATCCACCGCGTCCTCCGCCCCGGGGGCCGCATCGGGATCACCGACATCGTCGCCGACGACGCCCTCTCCCCCGCCGAACGGGCAACCCGAGGTGACTGGGTCGGCTGCATCGCCGGGGCCCTGTCCCCCCGCGAGTACCGCCAGGGTCTGGCCGACGCCGGCTTTGCCGAGGTGTCGCTCACCGCCACCCATGCGGTGGCCGACGGCATGGATTCGATGATCATCCGCGCCGTCAAGCCCTGATCAGGCCCCGAGCCCGTCCGGGCATCGGCCATCGGCACCGCCTCTAGCCTGGGGCCTCTCCGCAAGCGGAACCGGCATGTCCAGCATGTCCAGCATGTCCAGCATGAAAGGCGCCAACGGATGTCCGAGATGAAGCTCGAGGTGGTGCCCATGCCGGTGACCGATGTCGACCGCGCCAAGGCCTTCTACGTCGACCAGGTGGGGTTCAACGCCGATCACGACCAGCGCGTCGACGAGTCCACCCGCCCCGTGCAGCTCACACCCCCAGGTTCGGCCTGCTCGATCGTGATAGGGGAGGGCGTCGTCACCATGGAACCGGGCACGCAGCAGGGGCTGATGATGGTGGTTGCCGACGTGGCCACCACCCGCGCCGAGCTGGCCGGGCGTGGGGTGGAGGTCAGCGAGGTCAACGTGCAGGAGTGGGGCTCCTTCATCTACTTCGCCGATCCCGACGGCAACACCTGGGCCCTACAGCAACTGCCCGACCGCGGCTGAGCCGCCCCGGGGAGCACAGCGAGGCGACCTTTTCGCTGCGCGTTCCGTTGCTGGAACCTCACAACCGGCGCCCGCCGATCGTTCACCGGGTATGACAGTTCGACCGTTCGAGGAGATCGTCGTCGAGCACGGACGGGTCGTGATGCGGGTGTGCCGCGCCATGTTGGGGCCGGTGGATGCCGACGACGCCTGGGCGGAGACCTTCGTGTCCGCCCTGGAGGCGTATCCGCGGCTGCGCCCGGACAGCAACGTGCGCGGCTGGCTGGTGACGATCGCCCACCGCAAGGCGATCGACCAGCACCGGGGGCGGACTCGCCGGCCCACCCCGACTGATCGGGTACCGGACCGTCCCGTCTGGGACGACTCGGCGGCGGAGACGGACACCGAGCTGTGGGCGGCGCTGGCGTCCCTCCCCTTCAAGCAACGGGGGGCCGTCGCCTACCGCTACCTGGCCGACCTGTCATACGCCGACATCGGCGTCCTGCTCGACAGCAGCGAGGCGGCGGCGCGACGCAGCGCCGCCGACGGCATCGCCAACCTACGCCGCATCTATCCGAAGGGAACCATCTGATGACCATCCCCAGCGCGAGCGACCTTTTCGCCGCCGCCACCACGCCCGATCCCGGTATCGACACCCGCCTCCACGACCGTCTCGTCGACCGGGCCGAGCAGCAGGGTCTCCTCGACGTGACCTACCGCACCGTGGACAGCCCCTTCGGTCCGCTCCTGCTGGCGGCCACCGCCGAGGGTTTGGTCCGGGTGGTCTTCACCGAGGAGGGCCACGACGCCGCCCTAGCCCGCCTCGCCGCAGCCGTCAGTCCCCGCATCCTGCACACTCCGCGCCGGTTGGACAACGCCGCCAACCAGCTCGACGAGTACTTCGCCGGGCGCCGCCGCAGCTTCGACGTTCCCCTCGACCTGCGGCTGGCGCATGGGTTCCGCCGAGCCGTGCTCGATCACCTGCGGCTCATCGCCTATGGCGCCACCGAGAGCTACGCCGAGGTGGCCGCCGCCGCCGGCAGCCCCAAGGCGGTG
>JACDBE010000043.1 GCA_013695075.1 Acidimicrobiia bacterium | reverse complement strand
GGTTCGAGCTAGCACAGCGCTCCGTTACCGCTTGGATACGCCCGGTCTAGGCCGCGGTCGCGCATCTAGCGTGATCGTCGTCCCCTAGACACGACCGTTCGGCACGCCCACACTCTGCCGACCAGGGGGAACCATTCTCGTAGCCGCGTCCGCTGCCAGAGGGGCCGAATGAGGACGTGGGGAGGGTTCTCTCATGAGACGTCTCATCAGCGTGTTCTCGGTCGCCGCTGTCCTGGTCGGCGCCGGTTTCACCGGAACTGCCACGGCCAAATCATTCCCCGAGACGATCACGCTGCCGGGAGCGACTTCTGCCGAGGGCATCGCCACCGGCATTGGATCGAGCTTCTTCGCCGGGGATCTATTCAAGGGCGACATCTACCAGGGCGACCTCCGCTCAGGCTTGGCCTCGTTGTTCGTGGACGCACCCGGCGGCAGGATGGCAGTGGGCATGACGGTGGACGTCCCCCACGACCTGCTCTTGGTCGCCGGCGGCTTCACCGGTCAGGGTTACGCGTACGACGCTCGGACCGGCGCGGACGTAGCTGTGCTCCAGCTGGCCAATCCGGCACTCGGGACGGTCATCAACGACGTGGTGGTTGCAGACGGGGCTGCGTGGTTCACCGATTCGGTGCAGCCGCACCTCTATCGGGTGCCGATCGCAGCCGACGGATCGATAGGCACCCCGTCAACGTTGGTGATCACCGGCCCGGCCGCCAACATTTCGGCCGACTTCAATATGAACGGCATCGCCGCCACCCCAAGTGGCAAGACCTTGATCGTCGCCCATAGCGGTGACGGAACCCTCTATACGGTTAATCCCGAGACAGGAGCGAGTGCGGCCATCGCCGATGCTGACGTTCCCTTCGTTGACGGCATCCTCTTCGAGGCCGGCCGACTCTGGGCGGTACAGAACTTCCTCAATCAAGTGACGGAGCTGAAGTTGAGCTCCGACCTGTCGAGGGCGACGGTGGAAGGAATCATCACCAGCCCCCTGTTCCACGTGCCGACCACGGTGGCCCGCCACGGCAGCAGGCTGGCGCTCGTCAACGCCAAATTCGACACCGGGTTCCCGCCGACCGCCACCAGTTTCGAGGTGGTGATAGTCGACGGGCGGTGAGGTAGGTCCACCGCGAGGCTCCCGCCGTGCGGAAGGACGGGACTGGGCGATGGATTGAACGACCGACCGGCTTCCCGCCAATCCATGATCTGGTGCTAGACGGCCGCTACAGCGGCGACCACGCGAGCTGCTGCCAAGGAGACGATGTCGATCCCGGATAAGCCGGGTGATCGGTGTCCTGCGAGCCGTGGTCTGGTAGAACCGTTGTTATGCGGTCACGAAGCGCTGTATTGAGACTCGTAGTCGGGCGCTCGCACAGTTAGGCGGTCAGTTTGAGCACGAATTGGTCGGTGGTGGGCGGCGCTGGACTCGAACCAGCGGCCTCTTGCATGTCAAGCGTGGGGCCGGATACGTAGTGCCGGTCCCGCTAACCACGCTCTATCCCGGACTGATTCTGCCGGGTGTTATAGAGGTGTCGCCTATCTGGGGCGGACTACCGTCGCTCGCTCATCCCCGCCCCGGCCGGTATAGCCTGCCACGGTGGGCCTTAGCGGCCGCTTATCGACTCCTCAGATAGTCGGCGATCTCCGTGAGGCGCCAGCCGTAACCCCGACCCACCGGATCGTGCGTCACCCACGCATCATCGTGAGCACGGTCGCGTTGCGCAGCACGAGACCATTCAGTGGACCAGATGGAGCCGCCGTCCGGGAGGGCCCGGTCGACGCTGACCTCGTCAGCGAACACGCCCCCAGGGCGGTGCTCGCGGCAACCACCGCGACGCCGCCTAGGAACTGCCGGCGGGTGACCGGCCGGAGCGAGGGGTCCCCCGCCGGTCGACCCGGCCTATCGAGCGTCAGGTCGCGGAGCGGTCGCCGGTCGGTCCAGACGGATCGCCTGGACGCCGAGAACGAACCAGCCCGCGACAAAGCAGATGATGCCGGGGTAGAACGCGACGATCCCGATCGCCGACGCTCCGCGGTGATCGTTCGACGACACGGCGAGACCAACGAACAAGAGGACCCCGGCGGCGACGAGCAGCAGCGCGGCCCCTGTCGATAGGGCCCGATAGGTGACGATCCCATAGAGGACCGACCCGATGACGGCGGCGAGGAGCCCAAGCATCAGCCAGACAAAGCTTCCTTCGAGCGAAGCGTCAGCGAGTCCCACGAGCACCCCGACGGTCGACGATGCCGTTGCGGTCACAAGCAACCCCGTGGCGGCCCAGGACAGGCGTGGATAGATTCGCGCCTGGAACGCGCTCAGGCCGGCCGACCGCCACCAGTTTCGAGGTTGCCGCCTCCGGCCCCCAGCTCGGTGAGGTT
>JACDBE010000041.1 GCA_013695075.1 Acidimicrobiia bacterium | reverse complement strand
TTCGTGGTGTTAGGCGCCCTTCTCATCGCCGAGGGCCTTGGTTTGGTTTGATGGCCACGTCAGACGGTCGGGTCGGCCATGACCTCCCGTACCTCTTGTGCACACCGGCAGGCGTCGGCGATCTTGGCCGCCCCGCCAGCGCCTCCTCGCGTGAGGGCACGTCGACGACCGAGAATCCGCCGATGTACGCCTTGCTCTCCGGGTACGGGCCGTCAGTGACCGTCCCATCGGTGGCCACCACGCTCACCTCGGAATACAGTCCGCCGCCGAACACCATACGCCGGAGTCCTCGGCCTCTTGAATCACCGCGTGCGCAGCCTCTGCCACGTCGGACAGCTCCTCCTCGGGGAAGGTCTAGCGCCGTCATCGAACGAGATCAGGTATCGCGTCATCCCATGACTCCTCGTCACAGCGGCCTGCTCCGGCCGCATCGCGGCAGAGACTGACAAACCACCGAAAAGTCATCGGCTGCGGCCAGATCCAGCCTCACTTCTTCAGGGGTCATTCCCGAACACTGACCCCAGCGGGGCGATCTTGTAGCCTGGCAGCAGCTTCGGTCACCGCGGGAGCGGGTTCGGGCCGGTGGCGGTGACCAGCCGCTGCGGCACCCAGTCGTCGACGTGGACGAAGCCATCGAACGTCGCCCCCTCGAGGACGCAGACGTCGTAGAGCGAGTGGCGGTAGAACTTCACATGGGTGAAGTCCTCGAACAGGACGTAGTACGGCTCGCAGTCGGCGCTCTGGAACTGTTGCCCGGTCAGGGCCGCCCGATGCTCGCGGGAGAAGGCGTCGACCTCCTCACCGACGACGATCCCCAGATGTTCGAGGCCCATCCGGTAGACGCGCTGGTGAACGGGCGGGATGAGCTCGATGAGCGAAACCGGAGTCCCGTCGAGCACATCGAGCGGCTCGGCGAGCAAGACCTTGGAGATCGGACGCCCGTTCCAGACGTCCTCGCTGTTCGCCCTCGCATGGCGCTCGAGAAGCGTCCGCTGGTGGACGTAAAGGTCCCAATCGGTGACGCGGACGGCGAGATGACTGAGCGGGTACGGTGCGATGTCGATGCCGCGAGCCACAAGACGGTCGCGCTGAATCGCCGCGAAAGGCTCGATAGTCCCCGATGATCTCGGCGATCGGATCAGACGTCGCCACGTGGCATCCTCCTCCGCCATCGTACGAGATGCACGGCCGGACACACGGTTCCGGGTTGGTCTCACTCAGTCGCCACCGCAAGGAGTGGATGGGGCGGCCGCAAGGTCGCCCCTACGCTGCGAAGGAGCGCCTGCGTCGTTGGGACATGGAGAAGATCGGAGCGCCCGGGTTCGCCGCGGCCCGCTACTCCTCAGGGCTTCAAGGGACATTCCCGCACCCTTGCCCACCGATGAGACCCCTCTCACCGCTGAGCCTTCTGTTTCCCCTTGTCCCTCCCTCTACTGTTTCCCCTCCCTTTGGGGTGCCGAGGGCAGCGAGGCAGGGAGGGATCGAGGCGGGAGGGATGTTTGCGCGCCCGACGCCGACGCCCCCTCCCCGGTTGCTGCGCAGCCACCCTCCCCGGAGCCGGGGAGGCGAAACAACCGGGACGGTGCCGAGCGGAGTGAGGCGGGGAGGGATCGGTTTCGCAGGCCGATGGCCTCCGTGCCGTTGTCGACTGTTCTGGCTCCTGAGTCTGTCGCGCCCTGCGTAGGTGAGGTCCCGGTGACCGCATTCGTGTCACACCCTGCCGGCATGATGCGGGGCATGGTTGGTTGTACTTCTTGCGGGGCGCTGGCGGGGGCGCCGCTGTGCGACCGGTGCCGTCGTTTGCTGGGGCCGGGGCGGCGGTTCCTCACGCCGGACGGGTTGCTGGTGGCGGCCGCCTTCGCCCACCATGGGACGGGGCGAGTGCTGGTGCACCGGCTCAAGTATCAGGCGTTGGTGACCGCCGCCGAGGTGCTGGCGGCGGGGATGGTGGCGGAGCTGCCGCCGGGGGCCACCGCACTGGTGCCGGTGCCGCGGGCACGGGGGCGGCGGTGGCGCTACGGCATCGACCCGGCCCGGTGGCTGGCGCAGGCGGTGGGACGGCAAACCGGGTTGCCCGTCATCACTGCACTCGATGCCGGGTGGTGGTGGCCCCGCCATGCTGCCCGGGGCGACGCGGCGCGGTCCCGGGTCGCCTTCCGGCCGCGGGCACGGGCCGATCCCGGTTACGTTCTCATCGACGACGTGGCTACCTCGGGGGCGACGCTGGACGCAGCGGTGGCCGCCCTGTCCGGGGCGGTTCACCTCGGCCTGGTTGCGACCGCTCCGAGTAGCATGCGCAGGGTGAGCAGGCCGAGCGGGGCCCTTCCGAGTAGGGAGGTCGTGTGATCGGGACCGGTCCATCGAGGTCCACCCCGTGGTCGCCCCCTGCCACCTTCCGTCTTTCGACTGCGCCGATGTCGTTGTCGACGCGTCCCGTCATGGTCAGCTGAGAGAGGAGCCTCGTTGGACGTTCAGGTGCACGGCAAGAACACTCAGGTCACCGACGCCATGCGGTCCGCCGCCGAGGAAAAGGTGCGGCACGCCGGCAGGATCTTCGGCGACGGAGCCAACGCAGACGTCGAGTTCACCGAGTGGCGCAACCCCAGGGTGGCCGGCCGGTTCCGGGTCGAGATCACCACCAGGGCCAAGGGGCACACGGTAAGGGTGGAGGCCTCCGCCGGCGACGACCGGTCCGCCCTCGACCTGGCAGTCGACAAGTTCGAGCACCAGCTACGCCGGCTGAAGGAGCGGCTGGTGCAACGATCCCGCCCCCACGGCGGACCATCCGCCGTGCCTGACGTCGACGCCGTCACCACCGCCGGTTCGGCCGTCCTGGTGCGCACCAAACGGTTCGAGCTGCGACCGATGTCGGTGGAGGAGGCGACGTTGCAGATCGACCTGCTTGGCCACGCCTTCTTCTTCTTCCACGATGCCGAGACGGGCAAGCCGTCGGTGCTGTACCACCGCAAGGACGGATCGCTGGGGTTGATCGTCCCGGCCTGACCTCGACGGTCTTGATAGCGGCCGGCCCGCCTTTATCATCCGGGGATATGTCCATCTTCAGCAAGGTCCTTCACATCGGTGAGGGCAAGCAGCTGAGGGTACTCGAGGACCTGGCGACCCAGGTCAACGCGCTCGAACCCACCGTCGAGCGACTGTCGGACACCGAGATGGTCGCCAAGACCGCGGAGTTCCGGCGCCGCCTCGCCGACGGTGAGACCCTCGAGGACCTCGAGCCGGAGGCGTATGCCGTGGTGCGCCAGGCGGCGCAGCGTACCCTGGGCCAGCGCCACTTCGACGTGCAGGTCATCGGTGCCGGAGCGCTGCACCGGGGCGGGATCGCCGAGATGAAGACCGGCGAGGGCAAGACCCTGGTGTCGACCATGCCGGCGTACCTCAACGCCCTCGGCGGCGCCGGGGTGCACATGGTCACCACCAACGACTACCTGGCCAAGCGAGACTCGGAGTGGATGGGCAGCATCCACCGATTCCTCGGGCTCACCGTCGGCATCATCCAGACCGAGATGAGCCCGGTCGACCGCCGGCCCGCCTACCAGGCGGACATCACCTACGGCACCAACAACGAGTTCGGGTTCGATTACCTGCGGGACAACATGTCGATGCGGCCCGAGAATCGGGTGCAGCGGGGCCATGCCTACGCCATCGTCGACGAGGTCGACTCCATCCTGGTCGACGAGGCGCGGACCCCGCTGATCATCTCGGGATCGGTGGGCGACACGGGCAAGTACTACCAGCAGTTTGCCCGGATCGGCGTTCAGCTCATCAGGGACAAGCACTACGAGGTCGACGAGAAGAAGCGCCAGGTGGTCACCACCGAGGACGGTGTTGCCCGGGTGGAGCAGGTGCTGGGCGTGGAGAACATGTACGACTTCGCCAACGTCGACTTCATCCACCACCTCGACATCGCCCTCAAGGCCAAGGAGCTGTACCAGCGCGACGTCGACTACCTGATCAAGGACGGCGAGGTCAAGATCGTCGACGAGTTCACCGGGCGGGTGCTTGAGGGCCGGCGCTACCAGGAGGGGCTGCACCAGGCGATCGAGGCCAAGGAGGGCGTCCGCATCAAGGAGGAGAATCAGACCCTGGCCACGGTGACCCTGCAGAACTACTTCCGCATGTACGAGAAGTTGGCCGGGATGACGGGCACCGCCAAGACCGAGGCCAGCGAGTTCAAGGAGATCTACAACCTGGACGTGGTGGAGATCCCCACCAACCGCCCTGGTATCCGCTGGGACCAACCCGACCTGGTGTACATCGACGAGGACGCCAAGTTCGATGCGCTGGTGGAGGACATCGTGGAGCGCAACCAGGCGGGCCAACCGATCCTGGTGGGCACCGTCTCCATCGAGAAATCGGAGCGGTTGGCGTCTCAGCTCAAGAAGCGGGGGATCCGTCACGAGGTGCTCAACGCCAAGCACCACGAGCGGGAGGCGCACATCATCGCCCAGGCGGGCAAGTTCGGGGCGGTGACGGTAGCCACCAACATGGCGGGACGGGGCGTCGACATCATGTTGGGGGGCAATCCCGAGGAACTGGCCAAGACCGAGATGAGACGCACCGGGCTGGAACCGGACGCCGAGGGTTACGACGAGGCCCTCGCCGAGGCCCTCACTCGCTTCCGCTCCGAGACCGAGATCGAGCGGGAGAAGATTCTTGAGCTGGGTGGGCTGTACGTGCTGGGCACCGAGCGCCACGACTCCCGCCGCATCGACAACCAGCTGCGGGGCCGCTCCGGGCGCCAGGGCGACCCCGGCGAGTCCCGTTTCTACCTGTCGCTGCAGGACGACCTGATGCGCCGCTTCGCCAACGACCGGGTGGCGGGCATCATGACGAGGCTCAAGATCCCACCCGATGTGCCCATCGAGCACAAGATGGTCACCAAGGCCATCGAGCGGGCCCAGGGCCAGGTGGAGGCGCAGAACTTCGAGATCCGCAAGAACGTCCTCAAGTACGACGAGGTGATGAACACCCAGCGGGAGATCATCTACCGGTGGCGCGATCAGGTGCTCGACGGCGACGACGCCGAGGGCCTGCTCGAGGGGTGGCGCGACGAGGTCATCGAGGACGAGGTGCTGGGCATGACCGAGGTGGGCGACCCGTCCACCTGGGACTGGGACGAGTTCTCCACCCGCATAGCGCAGTACTTCGAAACCGACCTGGGCCGCTCCTCCTTCGACCACCCCGACGACCTCACCGCCGCCGAGGTGGTGGAGCGCTACCAGGACGAGGCCGCCGCCCGCTACGAGGAGCGCCGCCAGGAGCTGGGCGACGACGTGCTCCGCAAGGTGGAGCGCCAGGTGGTGCTGTCGATCATCGACAACAAGTGGCGGGAGCACCTGGGGGAGATGGACTACCTACGCGCCGGGATCGGGCTGCGGGCCATGGGCCAGCGGGATCCCCTGGTGGAGTACCAGCGGGAGGGCTTCGACCTGTTCTCCGCCCTGGTCGACACCACCAAGTCCGACAGCCTGCGCTACCTATACCGGGTGCAGGTGGTGAAGAACGAGGCGCCGGCGCAGCCCAAGAACGTGCGCACCTCGGGCACCGGGCCTATGGCCAAGCCCAAGCCGGTGAAGGTGGAGACCAAGGTCGGTCGTAACTCGCCATGCCCGTGCGGCTCGGGCAAGAAGTACAAGAACTGCCACGGGTCAAATCGGGCGGCCGACGCCGTCTGAGCAGCACCCGGTTACCCTGCCGGGGTGATGAAAGACTTCGATCCCCGTGCCCTGCTCAAGGAACTCGAGGCCAGGCTCGACGACGCCCGGAGGTTCCTTTGACGTCGACGGCAAGCTGGGCGAGGTCGAGGCGCTGAGGGTGCTGGCGTCGGCGCCCGACCTGTGGGAGGACCAGGAGCGCGCCCTCGAGGTCACCAGGAAGCTGGCCCGCTTCGAGACCACCATCGCCACCGTCAACGCCCTCGGTGGGCGGCTGGAGGACAGCGAAGTACTGCTCGACCTGGCCCAGTCCGAGGACGACGCCGCCACCGAGCAGGAGGCCCGCCAGGAGCTGAGCGACCTCGAGGCCGAGCTGGCGGCGCTGGAGCGGGAGACGCTGTTCTTCGGTGAGTACGACGATCGAGCCGCCATCGTCAGCATCCATGCCGGAGCCGGTGGGGTAGATGCCCATGACTGGGCGGAGATGATGCTGCGCATGTACCTCCGCTACCTGGAGCGATCCAAGTTGGGGTTCGAGGTCGACGAGGTCTCCCCAGGTGACGAGGCGGGGATCAAGTCGGCAACGGTCACCGTCACCGGGGACCACGCCTACGGGATCTTCGAGAGCGAGCGCGGCGTTCACCGGTTGGTGCGCATCAGCCCGTTCGATTCCCAGTCGCGCCGGCACACCTCCTTTGCCGGGGTGGACGTGGTGCCCCAGGTGGACCTGGGCGACGTGGAGATCAACGAAGACGACCTGCGCATCGACACCTACCGCTCCCAGGGTGCCGGTGGCCAGCACGTCAACACCTCCGATTCGGCGGTGCGCATCACCCACCTGCCCACCGGGATCGTGGTGGCGGTGCAGAACGAGCGGTCGCAGTTGCAGAACAAGAACCGGGCCATGCAGATCCTCGCCTCCCGGCTCGCCGAGCACGCCCGCCAGCAGCGCCAGCAGGAGATCGACGCCATCCGCGGCGAGCAGACCGAGGCCGGGTGGGGCCGGCAGATCCGCTCCTATGTGCTCCAGCCGTACCAGATGGTGAAGGACCTGCGCACCAATGCCGAGGTGGGGAATGTCGAAGCGGTGCTCGACGGGGACCTCGACACCTTCATGGATTCGTACCTGCAATGGAGACGGGCCCGCCACGAGGGCTAGCAGAGCTTGGTGTTGGCGGCGGCCGTCGGTACCATCGGCGCCGGGTTAGGGCGTCGGCCGAGCGCCCAGCAACGATTGCCGGCGCGGCGTCGCCCCCGAGCGAGGACCCCATGATCCGACTGGACAACGTGACCAAGGCATACGACGGTGGTGTCGTCGCCGTCAAGGACGCCTCCCTGGAGATACACAAGGGTGAGTTCGTCTTCCTGGTCGGCCCCTCGGGATCGGGCAAGTCGACGCTCATCCGGCTGATGATGCGCGAGGAGCGTCCCACCATCGGCGACATCTGGGTAGCGGGCAAGCATGCCTCGGCGCTGGCCAACTGGAAGGTGCCCCACCTGCGCCGCTCCATCGGCACCGTGTTCCAGGATTTCAAGCTGCTCCCCAACAAGACCGTGCACGAGAACGTGGCCTTCGCCCTCGAGGTCACCGGGCGGCCCCGGGCGATCATCAAGTCCCAGGTGCCCCAGGTGCTCAAGCTGGTGGGGCTCGCCGCCAACGCCGATCGCTACCCGCGCCAGCTCTCCGGCGGTGAGCAGCAGCGGGTGTCGATCGCCCGAGCGTTCGTCAACCGGCCCCTGATCCTGTTGGCCGACGAGCCCACCGGAAACCTTGATCCGGCGACGTCGGTGGGCATCATGCGCATCCTCGATCGCATCAACCGCACCGGGACCACGGTGGTCATGGCCACCCACGACCACGCCATCGTCGACGCCATGCGGCGCAGGGTGGTGCAGCTAGAGCGCGGTCGCATCGTGCGCGACCAGGTGAGCGGGCTGTACGACCGCCGCGGCGCCGCAGCGAGCGACGGTCCCCACACCAAGGGCGACATCGACGTTCCCCTGGCCGACGCCACCGAGATCACCGCCGAGATCCCGGCGATCACCCAGCCCATCGCCACCAGGCCACCACGCCCCGGCGGCGGCGGGCAGATCGACATCGGAGACGACACTATGCAGCAGGAGGCCGTCGAGGTCGCCGCTGCCAAGCCCCCCGGCCGTAGGAGTGCTCGTCGATGAGCCTGCAGTACGTGTTTATGGAGGCCTTCAACAACATCAGGCGCAACGGTCTGGTGGTGTTGGGGGCCATCCTGGCGGTGTTCATCTCGCTGCAGCTGATGTTCGGCACCCTCATTTTCGGGGAGATCGCCCGGATCAACACCCTGCGCTGGGAGGAGGACGTGCGGGTCATAGCCTTTCTCAGGGAGGAGTTCCGTGATGTCGACGCCCTGCGCGACGAGGTGGCCGGCTGGGACGAAGTCGCCGAGGTAATCATCTTCTCCAAGGCCGACGCCCAAGAGGAGGCGCTGGAGATGCTGGCCAACAACTCCAGCGCCCGCCGCGTCATCGAGGAGCGACCCGGGATCCTGCCCGCCTCCATCAGGGTACGCCCCGTCAATCTGGAGCAGTACGACCCCATCGTGCAGCGGCTGCAGAGCTCGCCCGGGGTGAGCGAGATCATCACCGCCGGCCCCCAGATCGCCGCCCTGGCGGCGCTGCGTGACGGGTTGCGGGTGGTGTTCTCCATCCTGTCGGTGGCGCTCGGGGTGGCGGCGGTGGCCCTCATCGCCAACACCATCCAGATGGCGATCTACGCCAGGCGCGAGGAGATCGAGATCATGCGGCTGGTGGGCGCCTCCAACTGGTATGTGCGCACCCCGTTCGTCATCGAAGGGATGATCGAGGGGCTGGTCGGCGGTGCCCTCGCCATCGGGGTCGCCATCGGGGTGTATCGCGTCGCCGTGCAGCGACTTACCACGTTGCCGGAGTTCATCAGCATCGAGATCGGACCCGAGTTCCTCACCCGCTGGTCCCTCATCATCCTGATGTTCGGGGTGCTGGTCGGAGTCCTGGGTTCCAGCCTCAGCCTGGCGGTCCATCGCTACCTGAAGACCTGACCTGGTGGCCGACCGCCGCCTTCCGATCCGGCTGGCCACCGCGGCGGTGATCGTGGCGGTGTCGCTGTTCGCCATGGTCCCGGTGCTTGCCCAAGACGACCTCGAGGAGGACCTGGCATCCGTCAATGCCCAGCTCGACCAGGTGGCGTCGAGCATCGAGGCGGCCGAGGGGGAACGTTCCACCCTGGCCACCGCGGTGGTTGCGACTCGGGACCGGGTCGATCTGCTGCTGGGCAGCGTCGCTCAGGTCACCGCCGAGCTGGGTACGGCTCGCCAGGCGGTGCGGGACCAAGCGATACGGATCGCCGTGGTGCAGGAGACCCTGGTCCGCCTCCGGCATGATCTGGCCACCACCCGGGCCGAGCTGAAGGACACCGAGGCCGACGCCGAAGCGTGGGCTCGCCAGCTGTACATGACCGGTGGCAGCGACCAGGCCCTCGTCGTGCTCGCCACCAACGACCTCAACGAACTGGGCATCGGCATGGCCTACCTGTCGGTCGTCTCTCGGGAGACCGACCGCACCCTGCTCGACTTGGAGGCGCTGCGTCGCCAGGAGCAGCGGCAGATCGGGGCCGCCGCCAACCAGCAGCAGATCCTCGAGCAGGAGCAGGCGCTGCTGGTTGAGGAGGAGGCCAGGGTCTCCGGTCTGCTCGCCGAACAGATCGCCAACCAGCGCGCTGCCGAGGTCGAGCTGGCCAACGAACGTTCCCTGCTGACGACGGTCGAGGAGGAGATCGCCCACTTCGAGGGCGAGCTGGCCGCCCTCGAGGTAGAGCAGGACCGGGTCCGCGATGCCATCCGCGCCGAGGCGGCCAAGGCGGCAACCGCCGGCACCGAGCAGCCGGAGGTTGCCAGCTCGGGTTGGGTCCGCCCCGTTCCCGGTGCGGTCACCTCGGGCTTCGGTCCGCGGCTCCATCCCATTCTCGGCTACTACCGCATGCACACCGGGTGGGACATGAGCGCCGGTACGGGCACGCCCATCGCCAGCGCCACCGCCGGCACCGTGATCCTGGCGGGGTGGTTCGGTGGCTACGGCAACACCGTGGTGGTCGACCACGGCGGCGGGCTCACCACGCTGTATGCCCACCAGTCGTCGCTGGCGGTGTCCTACGGCGCCGCGGTCGGCGCCGGCGATGTGGTCGGCTATGCGGGATCCACCGGGCTGTCCACCGGTCCCCATCTCCACTTCGAGGTGCGGGTGAACGGCAACCCGGTCGACCCCGCCGGGTACCTGTGACATGGCTCGCCAGCAGACCGGCCGCCAGCAGGCTGGCCGCAAGGTGGTCGCCACCAACCGGCGAGCCCGCCACGACTACGAGATCGTGGAGACCTTCGAGTGTGGCATGGTGCTCACCGGGTCCGAGATCAAGAGCATCCGCGCCGGTCAGGTTCAGCTGAAGGACGCCTACGCCGAGATCCGGGGTGGCGAGGTGTGGCTGAACAACGTCCACGTCGCCCCGTACCGATTTTCTCGGGAGGGCGGGCACGACCCGGAGCGGAGCCGCAAGCTGCTCCTCCACCGTCGGGAGATCGCCCGACTCACCGGCAAGGTCAAAGAGTCCGGGCTCACCCTGATCCCGCTGTCGGTGTACCTGGCCAATGGCTACGCCAAGGTGGAGCTGGGGCTCGCCAAGGGTCGGCGCACCGTCGACAAGCGCCATCGCATCCGCGAACGCGAGCAGCTACGGGAGATGGACCGAGCCCGCCAGAGGTAGTGCTGCCCGGGGAACAATCAACCGGGCATCGCGGTTCTAGCTGTGCGCCTAACATAAGGCGTGCCGACGGATGTTGGCCCCACACGGGGGTGACACGGTTTCGACTGTGAGGGTCGAGGCGCCGGAAGCGAGCCGAGGAACCCCGGAGTCCTCGTTAAATCGCCGGGAAACGCATACGTGCCGACAACAATCTGGCACTGGCTGCCTAAGTAGCAGCCTGTCCGCCCGGTGGGCGCCTGCCTCGCCGGAACGGGCAACGCAATGCAGGAGGCAGCCGTGGGGGCTCCGGAGACCCACGGTCGAGATCACCTCCGGATAGGGTCGCGGACAGACGTGCCGACAGCGGTTCACGACCCGAAAGCTCGCTGTTGGCTGCGCTCGGAGATGCCGACGCTGAAACCTCACGGGACGGGGGTTCGACTCCCCCCACCTCCACCATGCTCGGCGCGCACTCTGGCCAGCCAGAGGGCGAGAAGCCGAGCGCCGGCGAGGCTAGCCGGCTGGCCGTCCCGCCTGGCAGGCGATGGCGCGGTGCTCGTCATCGATCAGGCACTCGCCCGGCGCCAACACAGACACTCCTCCGG
>JACDBE010000164.1 GCA_013695075.1 Acidimicrobiia bacterium | reverse complement strand
CGCGAGCAGGTGCAACAAGGACCAGCGCCCCACCGGTCGACGAATCGCCGTCAAGACACCAAAGGTCAGTCAGCCGAAGAGTCAAACCGGCCGAGCGCTGGCCCCACTCACCATTATCACTGTCAGCCGAAGAGCAGATAGCAAGGCTGGAGAGCCGGCGGGGCGGGGCGGCAGGGTCGGTAGATTGCCCCCCTTCCGTAGGGGGTTCCGTTGGGTCTCTCGTTCGACGACTACCGCAGCCGCGACGCCACCGGCCTTGGCGAGCTGGTGGCCAGCCGCCAGGTGTCCCCCACCGAGCTCATCGAGGCCGCCATCGCCCGCTACGAGGCGGTGAACCCGGTGCTCAACGCCGTGGTCAGCACCCGGTTCGAGGCGGCGCTGGCCGAGGCGGAACGGGCCAGCACCGGGCCGTTCTCCGGGGTGCCCTTCCTCATCAAGGACCTGACCTCGGAGGTGGGCGAGCCGGTGACCTTCGGGTCGGTGTTCTTCCGCGACTTCGTCGGGGTGTTCACCCCCGAGGTGGTGCACCGTTTCCGGCGCGCCGGGCTGGTCTCGCTGGGACGCACCAACGCCCCCGAGTTGGGTCTGCTCCCCGTCACCGAGCCGGTGCTCCATGGGCCCACCCGCAACCCGTGGAGCGTGGAGCACTCCCCGGGAGGATCGAGCGGTGGTGCCGGTGCCGCCGTCGCCGCCGGGATCGTGCCCATGGCGCACGCCAGCGACGGGGGTGGCTCCATTCGCATCCCGGGTTCGGCCTGCGGCCTGTTCGGGATGAAGCCGTCCCGGGGCCGGGTCCCGCTGGCGCCGGCCGGCGCCTCCGATTACCTGTCGACGTCGTTCTGTCTGAGCCGCTCGGTGCGCGACAGCGCCATCCTGCTCGACGCCATCGCCGGTGCCGAAAGCGGGGGGCGGTTCACCCCGGCACCACCACGGTCGCCGTACCGGCGCCACGCCGAGGTGGATCCACCGCCGCTGCGCATCGCCTACATGACCAACGACTTCGAGGGCAACCGGATTCACCCTCAATGCGTGGGCGCCGTGGAGCGCACCGCCGCCATGCTGGAGGAGTTGGGCCATCACGTCGAGGAGGCACCACCCCGAGTCGATGGCGCCGCGGTGCGGCTCGCCTTCCTCGACTGGTGGAAGGCCATGCCGCACGCCGCCTTCCTCGAGGTGCTCGCCGTCGTCGAGCAGCGCACCATGGGCCGGGCACTGCGCCGCATCCTGGGTGACCTGCGGGCCATGCGGACCGTGGGCAAGGTGGTCACCCGAGGCTCGGGGATGGACGCCTTCGAACCGTTCACCTGGGAGCTGGTGGAACGGGGATTGGACCTGACCGCCGGCGAGCTGTTGGTGGCCACCACCGTGCTCCAGGACGCCACCTACCGCCTCGCCGAGTTCCTGGTGGCCCACGACGTGCTGCTTACCGCCACCCTCGGTGAACCGACCAAACGCATCGGCGAGCTCGACCAGCGGGTCCCCTTCGACGAGTTCGAGCGGCAGCTGTCCCGTTACGTCCCCTACACCCCGATGGCAAACTTCACCGGCTTCCCGGCGATGACGGTACCGCTGCACCGCAACCCCGAGGGGCTCCCCATCGGGTCGCACTTCATGGGCCGGTACGGCGACGAGGCCACACTGTTCCAGCTGGCGGGGCAGGTGGAGCGGGCCTACCCCTGGTTCGACAACTTCCCCGCGGTGGCCACCACCTCCCCCTGATCAGTCTTGTTCCCCTCCCCGCCCGGCGGGGAGGGGCTGCGGAGCAGCCGGGGAGGGACTGCGGAGCAGCCGGGGAGGGGGCGTGGGCGTGGGGCGCGATCTATTTCCTGCCCTTCTCGCTGCGGGGAAACTGATTCGCTCGGCACCCCTCCCAAAGGGAGGGAAACCCGGGCCGCGTTTCGAACTGGGTCAGCCCGGAGCCGGCGCCGTCCGACCCAACATGGTGGTGATTCCTCCCGGGCCGCCCACGATCGCCACATCGGCCATAGCGACGAACAGCCCGGTGGCGAGTACTCCTGGAACGGCGCGCAGGCTGGCGTCGAGCCAGCCCGGGTCGTTGATGGGGTCGACGGCGAGGTCGACGACGAGGTTGCCGTTGTCGGTGACGAACAGCTCGTCTCCGTCGAGCCGCAGCGTGGGGTGGCCGAGCGACCGCAGGTGGGCGAGGGTGGCCCCAGCACCGAAGCGGGCCACCTCGACCGGCACGGCGCAGCCGGTGCCCAGCGCCGGCACCAGCTTGGCATCATCGGCGACGATCACAAATGTCGCCGCCAGGGCGGCCACGATCCGTTCCCGCAGCATGGCCCCGCCACCGCCCTTCACCAGGGACAGGTCGGGGGCGATCTCATCGGCCCCATCTATGGCGATGGCCACCTCGTCGGTTCCGGCGTCGACCAGCGGGATCCCGCACCTGGTCGCCAGCGTGGCGGTCGCCTCCGACGTGGGGATGCCGAGCACGTCGCCGAGCCGGCCGTCGGTGAGGCGGGCCCCGATCTCCTCGATGGCGAATGAGGCGGTGGATCCGGTGCCCAACCCGACCACCGACCCGGAGCCCACCATGTCGACGGCAGCTAGGGCGGCGGCCCGCTTGTACGAGTCCCGCTCGGTCAAGCGGGATCCGCTCCGGCGTACGCCTCGATGGGTGGGCAGGAGCACACCAGGTTCCGGTCGCCATAAGGGTTGTCGATGCGGGACACCGGAGGCCAGTACTTGTCCGCCCGCAGCGTCGCCACCGGGTAGGCGGCCAGCTCCCGGGCATACGGGCGGGACCATCCGTCATCCAAGACGTCCTCGGCGGTGTGGGGGGCGTTGCGCAGCGGGTTGTCGTCGACGGGCCACTCGCCGGCGGCGATCCGGTCCACCTCC
>JACDBE010000350.1 GCA_013695075.1 Acidimicrobiia bacterium | reverse complement strand
GTGAAGGCTCGGTGGCCGCCAACACCCGCCGGGTCGAGGCGCTGACCGGTGCCGCCGCCTACGTCCACCTCATCACCATGCGGCGGACTCTGGAGGAGACCGCCCGCATCCTCAAGACCCAGCCCGGCTCGGTGGCGGCGGCCGCCCGCGAGCTGTCCGATCGACTCGACCGCCAGCAGGACCAGCTGGACGCGTTCGCCCGCCAGGCCACCGACACCTTCGCCGCCGAACTGGTCGCCAGCGCCTATAGCCATCGCGGCGCCGCCCTCGTGGTGGGTTCCCAACCCGGGCTGTCCGCCGACGACCTGCGCACCCTGGCGTTCCAGGTGCGGCAACGCATCGGCTCGGGCGTGGCCATCGTCGGCGCCCCCCGGGACGGCAAGGCCATGGTGGTGGCCGTTGTCAGCAAGGACCTGGTTGAAGCCGGGATATCGGCAGCGGAGTTGGTGAAACCGGCGGCGGACCTGCTCGGCGGCGGCGGCAGCCGCGACCCGGAGGTCGCCCAGGCGGGCGGCCCAATGGGAGACCGGCTCGACGAGGCGCTGGCAGCGGCGCGGGAGGCGGGGCAAGCGGCGCTGTTGGGACGGTGACCATTACACCACCGGGGACATCGTCTGGGCGGATCCTCGGCATCGACCCCGGTGAGCGGCGGGTGGGTCTCGCCTTGTCCGACCCGCTCGGTATCATCGCCCAGCCATTGGCCGTACTCGATCGCCGCCGCGGGGATTTCCTCGAGCGGCTGAGAGCGGCGCTGGACGACAACGAGGTGACCCGGGTGGTCATCGGTCTGCCGGTGTCGCTGTCGGGTCATGAGGGTGCGGCTGCCCGCAGGGCGCGAGCGCTGGGAGAGACCGTGGCCACCGAGATACAGATACCCGTGGAGTTCCACGACGAACGATTCACTACCACGCTCGCCGAGTCGGCGCTGCTGGAGGGTGACGTGCGCCGCCACACCCGGCGAGCGGTTCGCGACAAGGTGGCGGCGGCGCTGATGTTGCAGGGCTACCTCGACGGCGCCCGGCGGGAACGGCCATGACGCTGCCCCCGGACCAACGGGTCGAGGGCGGAGATCAGGCGGGGGAGGCCGGCCCCGTCGCTCCCATCGAGTACATCGACCAGGACGTCGATCAAGAAGTGGTGTGGTTCGGCGAGGTGGCCCCCGACTACCGACCGCCACCGCCACGAAGCTCGCTGGGGGTCATTGCCGCCAAGGTGCTGGCAGCGGTGGTGCTCATCGGGCTGGCCGCCCTGGCCATCACCTGGGCCGCCCCCCGCCTTGCCGACCTCGCCGCCGCCGACCCCGCAGCCAACCTGGTCGCCGCCGGGCAACCGGTCGAGTTCACCGTGCCCGACGGGGCGACGGCACGGTCCATCGGCAGCCTGCTCGAGGAGGCGGGCCTGGTCGTCGACGGCGGCTCCTTCGAGCGGTTCGTCTCGGTGGGCGGCGTCGCCGACGAGCTCAAGGCCGGCGACTACAACCTGGTGGGTGGGATGTCCACCGAGTCCATCGCGAACATCATCGTCGCCGGGCCGCCAGCGGTCGACGTGTTCCGGCTCACCGTCATCGAGGGGCTGCGCATCGAGGAGATGTTGGAATCGCTGGCCAGCCAGACCGACCACAGCGCCGACGACTTCGCCGCCCCACTACTCGACGGCTCGGTGACATCGCCGTTCCTGCCCGCCGAGCTGCCCGAGGGCACCCCGCCCATCGTCGCCTGGGAGGGCCTGCTGTTTCCAGCCACCTACGAATTCGAGGTCGACGCCACGCCGGCGATGATCGTGCAGCGCCTCAACGAGGAGATGATCTCCCGGATGCGCGCCATCGACTGGAGCGGGCTGGAGGCCCGAGGTTTCACGCCGTACCAGGGGCTGATCATCGCCTCGCTGATCGAGAAGGAGGCCAGGCTCGACGACGACCGGGCGCTCATCTCCAGCGTCATCGCCAACCGGCTCGACGCCGGGATGCTGTTGCAGATCGACGCCACTGTCATCTACGCCCTTGGCGAGAACCCGGGCCGGGTGCTGCTCGAGGATCTGGAGATCGTCTCGCCGTGGAACACCTACCGCTATCAGGGGCTGCCTCCCACACCGATCGGCGGGGTACGGGCGGCGTCGCTGGAGGCGGCAGCCAACCCCGAGCAGACCGATTTCTTCTACTACGTGCTGGTCGATCTCGACGGCCGCCACGGTTTCTCCACCACCCTGGAGGAGCACCAGGCCAAGGTGGCCCAGGCGCGGGCGGACGGCGTTCTCCCGTGAGGTTGGCCGTGGTCGGCGACCCCGTCGGCCACTCGCTGTCACCCACCATTCACACCGCGGCGCTGGAGGTGCTGGGGATTGCCGGCACCTATACCGCCCGCAACGTCGACCGGGCTGGTCTGGAGGCGGTCGTCGACGAGCTGGTCGCCGGGGATCTCGACGGGGTCAACATCACCATGCCCCATAAGAGGTTGGCGGCCCGGCTGGTCGCCCGGGTAACGGCGATGGCGGCTCGCACCGGTGCGGTCAACACCGTCACCCGGGTGGGTGGCGAGGCGGTGGGGCACAACACCGACGTGGCCGGGGTGCGGCTGGCGTGGGGGTGGGCCGGCCTCCCGCTCGATCGCCCCGTCGTCGTGGTGGGTAGCGGCGGGGCCGCGGCGGCGGCGCTGGTAGCCGTGGCGGGGATGGGGGTGGTGGGACCGGTGACGGTGCTGGCCCGGTCGGCGGCGGCCGCCGCTGCCATGGTCGGCGAGGTTGCCGTCCCCACCGCCGTTGCCCCCATCGGGAC